>SKMM01000038.1 GCA_007121055.1 Paracoccaceae bacterium
AGCCCGCTGGGCAGAGCGCGCGCGGGCCCGGGGCCCGAGGGGAAGCCCGCGGGCCGGTCAGGCCAGGTGCTCGATGCGCTCCAGATACTGCGCCTGCCGGCCGACCTCGGCCAGCCATGCACCCACCAACGCCGGGTCCTCCGGCGCCGCCTGCACCCCTGCCGGCAGATCGCCCCGCACCGCTGCCATCACCGCCAGCGCCACCGGATGCGACACCAGCCGCGCCATGGCGCTGCCGCGCGCGTCGCCCCAGGCATCCAGCGCCCAGCTCTGGTGCCACACCGCCTTTCCGTCCCGCTCGGCCTTGAGCGACACGAACAGCACCACCCGGTCCGGCTCGCCCTCGTCATAGGCGTGCGCCTGCCAGAACCCATCGGCCATCTCCGCCAGCCGCGCGTCCCCCTCGGGCCCCGCCAGCCGCTCGACCTCGTCGAACACCTCCGCCCAGGCCTCGGCCCAACCATCCAGCCGCAGGGTTCCCCGCACGAACTCCCGCACCTTCCAGTCCGGGTCGAACCGGTACTGCTCCATGAACGGCAGGCTGTCGCGGTTCGGGTACACCTCGAAGCTCTCAGGCTCCGGCAGCGGCGCCTCGTACCGGCTCAGCGCCTCCCACGGCCGCCCGGCCTCGAACACCTCGAACTCCCGCAAGGACCGCGAGGGCGAGCGCAGCGCCTTCAGCACCCCCAGCGGCGACCAGGAGAACTTGTAGCGGAAGTCGTTCGGCGCCTTCGGCACCCCCCCGCAGTACGAGGTGAAGGACAGCACCGTGTCCGGCGTATGCACGCCGGAGGCCCGGTACGCCTCCACCAGATCATGCGCCATCAGGTGGTCGATGCCGGGGTCGAGCCCGACCTCGCCCACCAGCGCCACGCCGGCGGCCTTCGCCGCATCGTCCAGCGCCCGCATCTCGGGCGAGATGTAGGAGGAGGAGACGAAGTGGGCGGTGTTCGCGATGGCCATGCGCGCCAGCTCCACATGCCGGTCGGCGGGCAGCATCGAGACCACCACATCGCCGGGTGCCAGCGCGGACCGCAGCGCCTCCGGCTCGAACGCCCGAATGTCCTCGGTCAGGTCCCCCACCGCCTCGGCGGCCTTGGCGACCGTCCGGTTCCACACCACGACCTTCGGCTCCCCGGCCTCGATCAGCCGCCGCAGCCCCGGCACCGTGGACAGCCCCGTGCCGCACCAGTGAATGGTCATTGTACCCCTCCCATATGCCTGTCGAATTCCGCCCGCGCCCGGCCCCAGACGCCCGCCTCGATGTCGCCCAGCGCCGCCAGATGCGGCAGAAGCTGCGCCGCGAAATCCTCCGACGACTCCACCGGCAACAGCGACGGCAGATTGTCGATGGCCGTCACGTCCAGCACCGGCGCGTCATGCACCCGCAGCGCGGGCCGGTCCCAGTCCGTCACCCGGTCATAGACCTTGATCGGGGAAAAATCCGAGCTCGGGTCACAGGCGATATCCCCGATCACCCGCAGCGCCCGGGGCGCCGAGACCGCGTCCGCCGGCACGAACACCGGGCAGCCCGGCCGCGCCAGGATGCAGTTCAGGAACACCCCATGCGCCAGAACCTCCGGAAACGGGCCGCCATGCGCCGTCTCGGCCATGTCCCAGCGGGTGACCTGCAACCCCAACGCCTCGGCAAGGTCGCTCGCCCCGGTGCCGACACGCCCCAGCGCCCCGATCACCAGCACATCCGGGCGCGCCACGCCGTCCAGATCGGCCGCCAGATCCGTCAGCAGCGCCTCGCGCCCGGCATAGCGCGCCACAGGCCCGCAGATCCCACCGCGTTCCTGCGCCGCCCAGCACTTCAAGGCCACCGCCGCCCCGGCATAGCCGGCCCAGTAACCGAAGGCCGCGACCCGCCGGCCGTCCCCGTCCACCAGATATTCCAGATCATAGAGCGCCCCGCCCCCGGCCCGGAACCGCCGCAACAGCTCCTGCCCCGCCGGCTGGCCCTTGAAGGCATGGCCGAACATGATGTGCCGGTGGCCCAGCGCCGTCCCGTCCTCCGGCAGCTCCTTCAGCCCGAAGATCACCGCCTCCGGGGGCGCCGAGCGCCAGCTCCCCTCCGGCGCCACCGCACAGCCGGCCGCCACATACCCCTCCAACGGCACCGCCCGCTGCCGGCTCTCTTCCACCGTCACCGCAAAGCCGTCCGCCACCAGCCGCGCCGCCCCCTCGGGCGTCAGCCCCACCCGCTCCTCGTTGGGCCGTTCCTCGGCCCGGACCCACAGATGCACCATGCCGTCCCCCCTTTTGCCGCACCCCTAAGCCAGCCCCCGGCCCGCCGCAACGCCCCCGAAATCATGCATTCGGCGCTCCACTGCCGGTCCCGCGTGACACCGGCCCGTATTCGTGCTGCAATCGATCCGTCACAAGAGGAGGACACAATGTCTCTGGACGCGCATCTCGAAGAGCTTCGCCGCAAGCACCAGGCCCTGGCCGACAAGGTCGAGGAGGCCCAGCGCAACCCGTCCACCGACGATCTGACGATCTCGGAGCTCAAGAAGCAGAAGCTGCGCCTGAAGGAAGAAATCGCCCGACTGGAGGGCGCGGAATAACGCATCCGCTTCCGGGGGAGGTGATGGCCGCCGCGCCCGGATCGACCGGCGCAAACGTAGCCGGAGCGGCCGCACGCCGCTGCCTCTCCCCCGGAAACGACCCTCGCAGGCCGCCGAAGAGCCCGAGGCCCACGCCCTCTCACCTGTCGTTCCGGCACCCAGTTCCGCGCCCCGCGCCCCACAAGCCCTGGCCCGGGCGACCAGCCCGGGCCGCGCCCGACCATATCGGGGGCTTACGCGGCCCCACTGGGGCCACGGTCCCCCTCAATCCCAGGGAGGGCGCATTGCACCGTCTCTAGGAGCACAAGGGTCGGAGGGGCGTGGCCGGCATAAAACACACCAACCCCCGCGCCCCGAGGCGCCCTCCCAGGGTCGGCCGCGTCCCTCCGCACCCAGACCCGCCCCGCCGCGTCAGAACCCCGAGAACGGCAGCACCCAGGGCACCATCGCCACCACCACCGCCAGCGTGATCAGCGTGAACGGCACCCCGATCCGCACGAAATCGAGAAACTTGTACCCCCCCGGCCCCAGCACCAGCGTGTTCACCGGGCTGCTCACCGGCGTCATGAACGCCGCCGACGCCGCCAGCGCCACGGTCATGGCGAAGGGATAGGGCGAGATCCCCAGACTGTCGGCCACCGCCATCGCCACCGGCGCCATCAGCACCGCCGTGGCGGTGTTGGAGATGAACAGCGAAAACACCGAGGTCGTGACGAAGATCGCCGCCAGCAGCACGCGCGGCGAGGCCTCGCCCGCCAGATACACCAGCCCGGCTGCCGCCAGATCCACGCCGCCCGTCCGCTCCAGCGCGATGGAAAACGGCAGCATCCCGATGATCAGCACCAGGCTCTTCATGTGCATCGACCCATAGGCCCCGTCCATGGTGATGCAGCCCGCCAGCCCCAGCATCAGACAGGCCATGATCACCAGATGCACATTGGGCAGGATGCCCAGCACCATCCCCAGCACCATCAGCCCGACGATCAGCAGCGCCCAGGGCGCGCGCGCCGCCTCGGGCGCCACATTGTCGGCCTCGGCGGCCATCTCCAGCATCACCACCTCGCGCCGCGCCCCCTGCAGCCGGCGGATCGCGGCCCAGGGCCCCATCAGCAAGAGCGTATCGCCGGGCCGCAGCCGTTCCTCCTTCAGCGCGCCACCCACCGGCGCGGCGCCATGCTTCAGCCCGATCACCGCCAGGTCGTGGCGCGACCGGATCCGCGCCTCGGTCACGCTCTGCCCCACCAGCGGCGAGGTCGGCGTCACCATCGCCTCCGCGAGCCCCACCTCGCGCGCCCGGTCGGTGAACCAGCCCCCCGACAGCGGCAGCGCCTCCAGCCCCCAGCGCCGGCAGAAACCGGGGCAATCGAACCCCTCCTCCAGCGCGTCAATGATCAGGATGTCGCCCGCCTCCAGCACCGTGTCGGCATGGGGCCGGTTCACCCCGCGCGTCCCGTTGCGCTCCACCGCGACGATGTTCACCCGCTCCCGCGCCCGCAGATCCAGCGCCGCCAGCGGCCGCCCGATCAGGCCGGAGCCCGCGCCCACCCGCAGCCGCGCCACGCGCCGCTCCAGATCGAACTCCGCGACCCAGTCGGCGAGGCTGCGCCGCGCCGGATCGGGCGGCGTCACATCCGCCCCCCCCAGGAACCGCCGCATCAGCACCATGTAGAGGATCGCCAGCGCCAGCACCGGCAACCCGAAGGGCGTGAAGTCGAAGAACCCGAACCCCTCCTCGCCCCGCCGCACCAGCTCCCCATGCACGATCAGGTTCGGCGGCGTCCCGATCAGGGTCAGCATGCCCGAGATCAGCGCCGCCATCGACAGGGGCATCATCAGCCGCCCCGCCCCGATCGAGGCGGTGCGCGCGATCCGCAGGATCATCGGGATGAAGATCGCCACCACCCCGGTCGAGGACATGATGGAGCTCAGCGACGCCGCCCCCACCATCAGGAAGAAGATCAGCCGCGCCTCGGACTTGCCGGCCCGCGCCGCCACCCAGTCCCCGATCCGCTGGGTGATCCCC
>SKMM01000186.1 GCA_007121055.1 Paracoccaceae bacterium
GCTATGTCGCCCGCGCCCTGGCGCTGGAGCTGGAAAAAAACGCCTCTGCGCCCTCGCCCGCTGGCACTTCGGCGGGGGCGCCGACTACTGCGCCGACTGCGCCACCGCCTGTCCCGACTGCCCCGCCCGGCTCCACGCGCCGCAGACCCGCGAGGGGCTGATGGTCTGGGATCTGGCGCTGCGCCTCGGCGGCCAGCTGCGCGCGGTCGCGGGGCCCGGGGGGCTGGCGGTGCTGGGCTGGGACATGACCGCGGCACTGGTGCTGGCCCGCGCGCTGGGCGTCTGCGAGCGCGCCGCCGCCGAATGGCTGCCCGCGATCGAGGCCGAGATGGTCCGCGCCGCCGCAACAGTGAACCGACAGGAGGAGCCCGATGTCTGACGCGGTCCGGCGCATCTTCGTCCGTCTCGTCTCCGAGGGCGGCCGCGAGCTGCGCGCCGAGCTCGAGGGGATCATCGCCCGACCGGCCTGGTCGATCGCTGCGAACTGCAATCGCTCCGAGACGACATGGGGCTTGCCGGTGGCGGTGGGCCGTCCGTCCTGCACGCTGTGTTCGAGCAGGAAGAGCGCGCTGATGTCCTCGCCCGGATCGGTGTCGTCGATCAGGATGGCGCCGCGCTTCATCAGATGGTCGTGCCTTTCCCGGATGACGCTGATCACGGCTTCCAGCAGCGGATGGCCGGGGCATATGAAGGCGGCGATCGGCTGCTGGTTGATCTTCGCCTTCTCGAAGCAGATCCGCTCATAGCGCTTCTGGATCGGGGCGCCCATGCCGGTCTGGCGGTCGCGTTCGCGGATGCTCAGCGGCACATGCGTGATCTCCCAGCGGCCCTCCTCGCGCCGGCGGATCTGTCCGCCGAGGTGCTTGAACGCCTCGACGAAGAAGCTCTGGATGTGGTGGGGCTGCAGCCGCTGGGCCTCGGCCCGCTCCATCTCCAGACGGAGCCCCTGCACCCGGGCGGCCGGCATGGTGTCGTTGGTGAGGGCGCGACGCTCGTGGAGCCGCAGGAGATGCTGCTGATCCACGGCCCCGTCCACGGCCTGGAAGAGGCGGGCCTTCACCTCTTCCTGCTCACCATACTGGATGGCCTCGAACAGCAGGTCGCGCAGCGCGGTGCCCTCGAACAGCTCGCCCAGGACGTCATAGACACGGCCGCCCAGGGCCTCGCGCGCGGCCTCGAGCTTTTCGAGGAGGCGGGCATTGACCTCGCCCTCCCGCGGGTCCGCCGCGACGAGGTTCCACAGATGACAGACTTCGGTCTGGCCGATCCGGTGGATGCGGCCGAAGCGCTGCTCGATCTTGTTGGGGTTCCAGGGCAGGTCGTAGTTCACCATGAGATGGCCGCGCTGCAGGTTCACGCCCTCACCCGCGGCATCGTTGACGATCAGGATCAGCATGTCGCGGTCCTGCATGAACCGCTCGACGACCTTGCGCCGCTCCTCCCGGGTGACGCCGCCATGGATGACCTCGACGGCGTCGGGGCGCCCGAGGCGGGCGCGGACCTTGTCCAGCAGGTAGTGCAGCGTGTCCTTGGGCTCGGTGAAGATGATCAGCTTCCGGCGGTTGCCATCGCCGTCGATCATCAGCTCGTCATCGAGGATGCGGTCGAGTTGGGTCCATTTGGTGTCCTTGCCGGAGCGCAGCACGTCGAGCGCCATGATCTCGAGGCCCTTCAGGGTCTGCACCTCGATCTCCAGCTGCTCGACGGTCTCGGCGGTGGTTGCGACGGTCGAGATCAGCTCCTCGAGGTCGTCGACCTCCTCCTGACCGTATTCGTCGATGTTGCGCAGCATCTCGTCCGAGACGGTCACGGCCCCGAAGCCGGCCTGTCCGCCCTTTCGCGCGAGCCTCGCCTCCGCAAGTTCGGCTTCCAGCCGTTCCCGCCGGCGCCGCAGGGACTGATAGATGGCAGCCGGAGACGAGGCGAGGCGCCGCTGCAGGATCTGGAGCGCGAAACCCACGTTGTTGCGCTTCTTGCCGTCCTGCTCAGCGAACCGCTGCACCCGGTTCATCTCGGTGCGGACGTATTCGGTGACGGCGCTGTAGAGCCCAGCCTCCTCGGGCGACAGCTCGTACTTGACGGTGTAGGCGCGCCGCTCCGGGAACAGGGGCCGGCCGTCGACCCCCAAAAGCCAACCGCATCGCTGACCGAGGAGCCCTGTGCGATGAACAAGGGTATTGACGTGTGCGTCAACCTGCAGGGCGTCACCAGGTCGAGCTTTGCCCTGGCGCTGACACGGCGCCACGCCGTCCTGATGCCGCCCAACCGCCGCCCCCGCCCCTCGACCGGCCATGTCGCGCCGGAACCCTTCCAGCGTCGCGCATGGGCCAGCAGTCGCCGCTTCCGGGTGTCGCGCTGGTATTCACCCCAGCGATGGAGTGGCCCGGCGCCAAGGCGCGGGGCCGCCGGATCCGGCCGCACAGGCCCTGGCCGCCCCCGCCGCCCTGCGGCACGCTGCCGCCGCCCCGCTTGTCAGAATGGTTTCGCTTCGCTACTTTCTTGCCCGGATGCGGCCGATCCCCAGCGCCGAGGCGACGCCGCGCCGCCACAGCCCGAAGGAGCCCTCCATGGCCGATGCCCCCGCAGCCCCCCGCATGATCGCCATCAGCAGCGGCAAGGGCGGAGTGGGCAAATCCACCGTCACCGCCAACATCGCCGTCGCCATGGCGCAGTCGGGCCTGTCGGTGGGGGTCGTGGACGCCGACGTCTACGGCCCGTCCATTCCCGGAATGCTCGGCATCCGCGGCTCCAAACCCGCCATGACCCCCGAGGGCAAGGTCATCCCCGCCCGCGCCCACGGGGTCGCGGTGATCTCCATGGGCATGCTCACCGACGACGACGCCCCGGCGATCCTGCGCGGGCCGATGGTGACGAAATACCTGCAGATGTTCGTCCGCCAGGTCGATTGGGGCCCCCTCGACATGCTGCTGCTGGACCTGCCCCCGGGCACCGGCGACATCCAGCTCACGCTCGCGCAGGCCTTCCCGCTGGCCGGCGCCGTGGTCGTCAGCACCCCCCAGGACGTCAGCCTCAAGATCGCCCGCCGCGGCCTGCGCATGATGGAGCAGGTCAAGGTCCCCATCTTGGGCGTGGTGGAGAACATGAGCGGCTTCACCTGCCCCAGCTGCGGCACCGTCACCCACATCTTCCACGATGGCGGCGGCGAGCGCATCGCCGAAGCGCTGGGCGTGCCATTTCTCGGCAAGATCCCCCTCGACCCGGCCGTGGTGGACAGCGGCGATGCGGGCCAGCCGCTGGTGCAGGCGGCCCCCGACAGCCCCGCCGCCGCCGCCTATGGCCGCATCGCGCGGGCCCTGGCGGCGGCCGGGCCCGGTGCCACCGGCATCGCCACCCCCTTTGCCTGGACCCTCGCCGACGGGCGCGGGCGGCCTGCCCCCGTGGCCCCCGCCCCCGACGGATTGCCGGAGAGCCTCGCCGCCCTGGACCTCGACGGCGTCAACCTGCGCCTCACCTGGGCCGACGGCCACGTCCAGACGCTGGCCCCGCGGGACCTGCGCATCGCCTGCCCTTGCGCCAAGTGCCGCGACGAGGTCACGGGCGCACGCCTCCTCGACCCCGCCACGGTGCCGCTCGACCTCCGCCTGACGCGGATCTGGAGCGTCGGGAACTACGCCCTCGGGATGGCCTTCACCGATGGCCACGACACCGGGATCCACACCTTTCGCGCACTGCGGCAGCTGCAGGACACGGAGATGGAGGATGTCTGAGCACCGCCGCATCCGCGCCCAGGCCTCGGCCGGCGACCCCGACGCCATGGGCTTCGTGCTGGACGCGCCGCTGCAGCCCGGCGCCGAGGCCCGCTTCGACCGCCCCGGCCCCGCGCCCCTGTCGCGCGCCCTCTTCGCCCTGCCCGGCGTCGCGCGTGTCGAGGCCGCAGCGGCCACGGTCTGGGTCCGCAAGGACCCCGGCGCCGACTGGGCCACCCTCAAACCCGCCATAGCCGCGGCCCTGCGCGAGGTGCTGGCCGCCACCGACCGCCCCCTCGGCGACACCACCGACGACCCCGACGCCATCCTCCTCGCCCGTGTTGAGGAGTTGCTGGAGACCCAGGTCAACCCCGCCGTGGCTGCCCATGGCGGGCGCATCACCGCCGAACGGGTCGAGGGCGGCCAGGTGCACCTGCGCATGTCCGGCGGCTGCCAGGGCTGCGCGGCCTCCTCGGCCACGCTGCGCGAGGGGGTGGAGCGGATGCTGCGCGCAGCCCTGCCCCAGATCACCGGGATCGTCGACGTCACCGACCACGCCTCCGGCGAGACCCCCTTCTACAGCCGCACCGACCGGCCCTCGCCGCTCCTGCACCGCCCCGTCCCCCCCGGCGTGATCGGCTGGCAGGACGGCCAGTTGCGGATCGACGCCGACTATCTCGGGCCCCGGCTGGGCCTCACCCCCGAGGGGCTGCGCGACGGGCTGCGCACCGGCGAGGTGGTGGGCGTCACCGAAACCGGCGAGGGGCGCGATGCCGGCCTCACCCGCGTGGTGCTGCGCAGCCGCACCCGGGCCTGGGCGGCCGAGCTGGATCCCTCTGGCACCGCGCGCGAGATCCCGCC
>SKMM01000357.1 GCA_007121055.1 Paracoccaceae bacterium
CACGGGCCTCGCGGGCGGCGGCCTCGGCCTCGGCGCGGGCGCGCACGTCCAGGAGTTGGGGATCGGCCGGGGTGATGCGGGCGACCACCGTCTCACCCTGCCGCACCGCGTCGCCCACCGCCACCGGGCTGCGCTCGGCCACGCCGGCGATGGGGGCGGTGACGAGATAGGTGTCGCGGACCTTGCTGATGCCTTCGGCCGAGACGGTGACCTGCATGGGCGCGCGGATCACCTCGGCCACGTCCACCGGCACCGGGTCGGGGCGGAAGGCCCAGACGAGGGCCGCCACCAGGGCCAGCGCGCCGAGGGCGGTTGCGATCCATTTGGTCCGGGTCATCGCCGTCTCCGTTCGTCGGGGGCGGGCCCTGGGGGCCTGCCGGAGGGTCTGTGGCGCCTCATTCGCGGGCCTTGAGCGCCGTCACGAGGTCGATGCGGTCGAGCTGCCGGCGCACCAGCAGGACCGAGGCCAGCGCCGCCACCAGCACCACCAGCGCCGCAGAAGCATAGGTCGCGCGGGTCACCACCAGCGGGATCGACACGAAATCGGTGGACAGCCCCGCCGCCGTCGCCGCGGCGAAACCGTAGCCGGCCGCCCAGCCCAGCGGCACCGCCAGCACCGTGAGCAGCATGAGTTCGCCAACCAGCACGCCCCCCACCTCGCTCCGGGAAAAGCCCAGCACGCGGAGGGAGGCCAGTTCATGGGCGCGCTCGGAGAGCTGGATGCGGGCGGCGTTGTAGACCACGCCCACCGTCACCAGCGCCCCGAGCGTCGCGTAGATCGCCACCATGGTCCAGAGGTTCTGCTGGATCTCCTCGCGGAATTGCACGCGGGTCTGGTCCCACAGCATGACGCCGGCCACCGCCGGGGTGGCCTTCACCGCGGCATGCAGGTCGGTCAGCTGCGTGGCGTCGATCAGCAGGTTGATGCGGTTGACCTGCGGGGCCTGGCGCAGCAGGGCAAACAGGGCGTCGGCGTGCATGTGGGCGTCCTGGCCCATGCTCTGGCGCGTCAGCGCCGACACCGGCAGCAGGTGGGTTTCGCGCGGGGGGACGAGGAATTCGACCTCCACCAGCGCGCCCGGGGCGATGCCCCAGTCCTCGGCTAGCGTGGCGGGCAGCGCGAGGCCTTCGGGCGGGACCTGCACGGCGCGGCCGTCGCGGTCGAGCACGCGGATCAGTTCGGCCGCGCCGGACTGGGCCTCGAGGCGGATGGTCTCCTCGTTCACGCCATGGCGCAGGCGGATGGGGACGGAGCTGTGGCCCTCGGCGCGCAGGACGCCGGGCAGGCGGGCGGCGTCCTGCAGGACGGATTCGCCACTGGCCTCGGTCAGCATCAGGGTCATCTGCGCGCGGTTGGCGTTGTAGAAGAAGTCGTCGAGCATCGCGTCGAGCGAGTCGAAGGTGAAGAGCGAGGCCACCATGATCGCGGTCGCGGCCATCACGCCGAAGACCGTCACCGCCGCCCGGCCGGGGAAGCGGGTGATGGAGCGCAGGATCATCATCGAGGTCTGGCGCAGGCGCGCGGCCGCCGCGAGCCGGTCGGCGAGGCCGCGGGAATAGCGCGGTGGCGCGGGCGGGGACATGGCCACGGCCGGCGCAAGGCGCACCGAGCGCATCACCGCGCGCAGGGCGCCCGCGACCACGGTCACCAGCGCGACGCTGCCGGAGATGACGAAGGAAAGCGGCTCGGGGCGGTAGACGAGATAGGGGAAGCGGAAGAAGTCGGCGTAAAGGCTGGCCATGCCCCCGGCCATCCAGGCGCCGGCGGCCCAGCCTAGCGCCACGCCCAGCAGGCCGATGCCGAGGGCGAGCTTGAGGTAATGCACCGCCACGGCCCGGGTGGTGTAGCCCACGGCCTTCAGGAGGCCGATCTGCAGGCGCTCCAGCGCGATGAGGCGGCCGAGGACCATGTTCACGAGGAAGGCGGTGACCACGAAGAAGATGGGCGGCAGGATCAGGGCGATGGCGCCCAACTGCTGCAACTCGCTGTCGAGGAAGCCGTGGCTGAGCTGGCGGTCGCGGCCATGGGCGCCGGTGCCGCCGTAGGGCTCCAACATCCGGTCGAGGGTGGCGATGACGGCCGGTTCCGACGCGCCGGGCGTGAGGGTGAGGGCGAGGTCGTTGAACGCGCCCTCCATGTCGAAGGCGGCCGCCGCGCCGGCATGGCCCATCCAGATCACGCCGAAGCGCAGATCGTCGGGGATCATGGTGCCGGGGCCCATGGTGTAGATGAACTCGGGGCTCAGCACGGTGCCGGTGAGGGTGAGGCGCCGCATCTGCCCGTCGAGGATGGCGTCGAAGCCGTCGCCGGGCATCAGGCCATGGGCCTCGGCGAAGGGTTCGGTGACGGCGACCTCGTCGGGGCGGAGGGGGTCGGGCAGCCGGCCCATGCGGAGCATCGGACGGTTGAGGACGGGCTCGCCCGCGGCGGGCAGGGAGACGAGGCGGCCCATGGCGGGCTCGGGCAGCCCCTCCATGTCGAGGATGACGTAGCTGGCGATGCGCGCCTCGACCTGGGCCACGCCGTCGATCTCGGCGATGGCGGGCAGGAGGGATTGCGGCGCGCGGGTGGCCTGGGCGAAGACATCGGCGAAGCGGTTGCGCTCGTACCAGGCGTCGCGGGTCTCGATCAGCGTGGCCTGGGTGCCGGTGCCGGCGATCAGCACCGCCACGCCGCAGCCCAGCACCAGCGCGATGGCCAGCGCCTGGGCCCAGATGCGGCGCAGGTCGCGCAGCAGTTTGCGGTCGAGGGCGCGCATCACCAGGTGACCTCGGCGGGCGCGATGCGCTCGGCGTTTTCCTCGACCTTCGCGACCTGGCCGTCGGCAAGGTAGATGGTGCGGTGGGCGATGCGGCGGATGCCGGCGTTGTGGGTGATGAGGATCGTGGCGGTGCCGAGTTCGCGGTTGACGGTGCTGAGGGCCTCCAGCACCTGCACCCCGGTCTTGCTGTCGAGCGCGCCGGTGGGCTCGTCGCACAAGAGCACCTCGGGGCGTTTGGCGATGGCGCGGGCAATGGCGACGCGCTGCTGTTCGCCGCCCGAAAGCTCGGCGGGGAAATGGTCGATACGGTGGGCAAGGCCCGCGCGCTCCAGCGCCTCCTCGGGGGTCATGGGGTTGCGGGCGATCTCGGTGACGAGGGCGACGTTCTCGCGGGCGGTGAGGCTGGGCACGAGGTTGTAGAACTGGAAGACGAAGCCGACATGGTCGCGGCGGAAGGCGGTGAGCTTGGCGTCGGTGGCGCGGGTGAGTTCCGTGTCGCGGAAGAACACCCGGCCCGCGGTGGGGATGTCGAGCCCGCCGAGGATGTTGAGAAGCGTGGATTTTCCGGACCCGGAGGCGCCCAGCAGCACCACCATCTCGCCCTCGAACAGCGTCAGGTCGACGCCGCGCAGGGCGTGCACGGCCGCCGGCCCCTCGCCATAGACCTTGGTGATCGCCTCGGTGCGAAAGACACCTTGTTCGGCCATCGCGCGCCCTCCTGCGCGGCCCTCATGCGCCGGGCCGGCGGGGGCGTCCTTGACCCGGATCAAAGCTGCGCGGGGGATACGGGATTGTGACCCGCGCGGGTCAGGCGGGGGTTTCGGCGAGGCGGGCCTGGCGGATGGCTTCGGCCTCGCGGCCGTGAAGCTCCTCGTGGTGGTCGAAGCGGCTCTCGATCCAGCCGGTGCCCTGGGTGGCGGCGGCCAGCGCCTGCAGGAGCTCGTCCTCGGCGGTTTCGGGCAGGAGCGCGCGGAAGATGTCCCAGCCGCGGCGGTCGGGGTCGGCGTCGAAGCCCAGCACCTGGCCCTTGAGGCCCGACACGAGCCCCACCAGCGACCCCGAGCAGGCGGAGGGGACATGGATGCGCACCCGCGCAATGGGTTGCAGCAGGACCGGCCCGGCCTCGGCCAGCGCCTCGCGCACGGCCATGCGGCCGGCGGTGCGGAAGGCGTGGTCGGAGCTGTCGACCGCGTGGTGCTTGCCGTCGGTGAGGGTGACGGCGACGTCCACCACTTCGAACCCCAGCGGCCCGCAGGCCATGGCCTCGCGCGCGCCTTCCTCCACCGCGGGGATGTAGTTGCGCGGCACGGCGCCGCCCTTGACGGTCTCGGCGAAGGCGAAGCCCGCGCCGCGTGGCTGGGGCGCGACGGAGAGGGCCACATCGGCGAACTGCCCGGCGCCGCCGGTCTGCTTGCGGTGGCGGTGGTGGGTGGCGGCGGAGCGCGAGATCGTCTCGTGCCACTGGCCGGGGCGGGGTCTGGCGGTGACCTCGAGGCCGAAATCCTCGGCCAGATGGGCGAGGATGCGGCGCAGGTGCATCGGCCCCTGGCAGCGCAGGAGCGGGTGGCCGGAGCCGGGCTCGGGCTCGGTGGCGAGCCAGGGGTCGGTCTCGGCCAGGCGCTGCAGGGCGGTGGAGAGGCGGACCTCGTCGCGGGGCGTCTCGGCCAGCAGCAGGCGGGCGAGGCGCGGGGGCTGCGGGCAGAGCCAGGCGGGGGGCGGCAGGGCGGTTTGCGCCGTCAGCGCCCGGCCGGCGGGGAGGTGATCGGATTTCACGGCGGTGGCGATGGCGCCGGGGG
>SKMM01000046.1 GCA_007121055.1 Paracoccaceae bacterium
GGTGCGCATCGGGCTGCGCTACGGCTTCATCCTGTTCGTCATCTCCGAAGTGATGTTCTTCGCGGCGTGGTTCTGGAGCTTCTTCAAGCACGCGATGTACCCGATGTATACCTATCCGGGCACGGAATACATCGCGCCGACCTTCTATCAGCTCGACCCCTTCCATGTGCCGCTGATCAACACGCTGATCCTGCTGCTGTCGGGCTGCGCGGTGACCTGGGCGCACCATGCGCTGACCCATGGCGGGCCGCGCAAGGACGTGGAGCTGGGGCTTGCCGTGGGGATCGTGCTGGGCCTGCTCTTCACCTGCCTGCAGGCCTATGAATACTGGTACCTGACGGCGGTGCGCGACTGGTCCTTCGGCGGCGATGTGTTCTTTGCCAACTTCTTCATGGCAACGGGCTTCCACGGGCTGCACGTGATCATCGGCACCATATTCCTGGCGGTCTGCTGGTTCCGCGTCCGGGCGGGGCATTTCACCGCCGAGCGGCACGTCGGCTTCGAGGCCGCCGCCTGGTACTGGCATTTCGTCGATGTGGTCTGGCTGTTCCTCTTCGCCTCGATCTACATCTGGGGCATGGGCTGAGGCCACTGACAGCACTTGTGCGGGGCGGGGCCAGTCCCCGCCCCGCTGCGTTTGGGAGACGCGCATGAGCACGCGCCAGATCGCCTTCGGTATCTTTGCCGCTCTCGGCCTCGCGCTGTTGTTGGCGCTGGGCACCTGGCAGGTGCAGCGCATGCACTGGAAGGCTGCGCTGCTGGCCGAGATGGAGGCGGAGCTTTACGCTCCCCCCGCGGCCCTGCCCGAGATCATCGACCCCATCCGCGACCAGTGGCGCGCGGTGGCGGCCGAGGGGCGCTTCACCGGCGAGGACGCGCTGGTGATGGCCTCGCGCAAGGGGGTGGGGCCGGGCTGGCTGGTGGTGGCGGTGTTCGAAACCGACGGCCGCCGGCTTCTGGTGGACCGCGGCTTCCTGCCCGACACCGCGCGCGACCGGCCCCGCCCGGCGGCTTCGGCCGCCATCACCGGCAACCTGCACTGGCCGGATGAGGTGGACCGCTTCACCCCCGACCCCGATCTGGAGCGCGGGCTGTGGTATGCGCGGGATGTCCCCGCGTTGGCCGAGGTGCTGGGGGCGGAGCCTGCGCTGGTGATCCTGCGGACCACCTCGGAGGGGGCGCCCGCGGCGGTGCCCACGCCGCTCGACACCGCCCATGTGCCGGATAACCATCTGAACTATGCCATCACCTGGTTCAGCCTCGCCGCGATCTGGGCGGTAATGACAACTGTGCTGCTGTGGCGTATGAGGCGGTCCGCAGGCGCCCCGGACGGGCGCAGAGGGCGCGTATGAACTACATCTCCACCCGGGGGCAGGCGCCCCGACTGGATTTCGAGGCGACCATGCTGGCGGGGCTGGCCCGTGACGGGGGGCTGTATGTGCCCGACGCCGTGCCCGCGATGCCGGCGGCGGAGATCGCGGCGCTGGCGGGGCTGTCCTATGAGGAGGCGGCGCTGCGGGTGATGCGGCCGTTCATGGGCGAGAGTTTTTCCGAGGCCGAGCTGGAGGAAGCGGTGGCCAAGGCCTATGCCGGGTTTGCGCATCCTGCGCGGGCGCCGCTGAAGCAGCTGGCGCCGGGGCATTTCCTGCTGGAGCTGTTCCACGGGCCGACGCTGGCGTTCAAGGATTTCGCCATGCAGCTGATCGGGCAGCTGTTCCAGACGGCGCTCGCGCGGTCGGGGCGGCGGGTGACGATCGTGGGGGCGACGTCCGGTGATACGGGCTCGGCGGCCATTGAGGCGTTCCGGGGGCTGCCCAATGTGGATGTGGTGATCCTGTTCCCCGAGGGGCGCGTGTCCGAGGTGCAGCGCCGGCAGATGACCACCGCGGCGGATGCCAATGTGCATGCCGTGGCGCTGGCCGGTGATTTCGACGCCTGCCAGGCGCGCGTGAAGGACATGTTCAACGACTTCGCCTTCCGCGATGCGGTCGGGCTGACGGCGGTGAACTCGATCAACTGGGCGCGGGTGCTGGCGCAGGTGGTGTATTTCTTCACCTCGGCCGTGGCTTTGGGGGCGCCGCACCGGGCGGTGAATTTCTGCGTGCCGACGGGCAATTTCGGCGACATCTATGCGGGGTCGATCGCGCGGGCGATGGGGCTGCCGATGGAGCGGCTGGTGATCGCCACGAACCACAACGATATCCTGCACCGCACGCTGGAGACGGCGGAGCACCGGACCGAAGCTGTGCGGCCGTCGATCTCGCCGTCGATGGACATCCAGGTGTCGTCGAATTTCGAGCGGGCGCTGTTCGATGCTCTGGCGCGGGATGGGGCTGCGGTGGCGGCGCTGATGGCCGAGCTGAAGGGCCAGGGCGGGTTCGCGCTGCCGCAGGGGGCGGCGGGGGCGCTGCGCGCGATCTACGCCTCGGGCCGGGCGTCGGAGGACGAGACCCGCGTCACCATCGCCCGCACCTACGCGGAGGCCGGCGAACTGCTGTGCCCGCACTCGGCCGTGGGCGTCCATGTGGCCGAAGCCTTCCTCGGGGCGGTGCCGATGGTGACGCTGGCGACGGCCCATCCGGCGAAGTTTCCCGATGCGGTGGAGGCGGCGGTGGGGCTGCGGCCGCCGCTGCCGGCGCATATGGCGGATCTCTATGAGCGGACGGAGCGGGTGACACATCTGCCCGACGATCTGGGCGTGTTGCAGGAGTTCGTGTGCGAGAGGCGGGCGGCATGAGCGGGCCTTCGGAGATCACGCCGCGGCTTACGGTGCTGCCCAATGGCGTGCGGATCGTGAGCGAGGCGATGCCGGGGCTCGCCTCGGCCGCGGTGGGCGTCTGGGTGGACGCGGGCGCGCGGCACGAGGCGGAGGCCGAGAACGGGATTGCGCATTTCCTCGAACACATGGCGTTCAAGGGCACGGCGCGGCGCACGGCGCTGCAGATCGCCGAACAGATCGAGGATGTGGGCGGGCACATCAACGCCTGGACCTCGCGCGAGATGACGGCCTATTACGCGCGGGTTCTGGCCGCCGATGTGCCGCTGGCGGTGGATCTGCTGGCCGATATCGTGCTGCATTCCAGCTTCGATCCGCGCGAGATCGAGGTGGAGCGGGGTGTGATCCTGCAGGAGATCGGGCAGTCGCTGGACACCCCCGACGACGTGATCTTCGACTGGCTGCAGGAGGTGAGTTATCCCGACCAGCCGCTCGGGCGGTCGATCCTCGGCGCGGCCGAGCGGGTGCGCGGCTATGGGCGGGGGGATTTCGAGGGGTTCGTGGCGCGGCACTATTGCTCCTCGCGGATCATTCTGGCGGCGGCGGGCGCGGTGGACCATGACGCGCTGGTGGCGCAGGCGGCGGAGGCCTTTGGGGGGCTGGTGCCGGCGCAGGCGCCTGCCATGGCGCCGGCGCGGTTTGCGGCGGGCGAGCGGCGGGTCGTGAAGCGGCTGGAGCAGGCGCATTTCGCCCTGGCGCTGGAGGCGCCGGGGTATCGTGATCCGGAGGTGCACACGGCGCATGTGTTCGCCACGGCCCTGGGCGGCGGCATGTCCTCGCGGCTGTTCCAGAAGCTGCGCGAGGAGCGGGGGCTGTGCTACACGATCTTTGCGCAAGGCGCGGCCTATGCCGATACCGGCACGCTGACGATCTATGCCGGCACTGGCGGGGCGGAGATCGGGCAGCTCGTGCATCTGACGGTGGACGAACTGCGGCGCGCGGCCGAGGACATGTCTGAGGCCGAGGTGGCCCGGGCGCGCGCGCAGATGAAGGCCGGGCTGCTGATGGGGCTGGAGAGCCCGTCTGCGCGGGCCGAGCGGCTGGCGCGGCTTTTGTCGATCTGGGGCCGGGTGCCGGCGGTGGCCGAGCAGGTGGCGCAGATCGAGGCGGTCACGGCCGGGGCGGTGCGCGACCATGCCGGGGCGATGGCCGCGCAGGGGCGGGCGGCGCTGGCGCTCTATGGGCCGGTGGCGCGGGCGCCAGGGCTCGGAACTCTCAGCGCGCGGCTAGCGGCGTGATGTTCGGGCTGCGCCGGCGGGTGCAGATCGAGACCGAGCGGCTGGTGCTGCGCCTGCCGCAGCACACCGATTACCGCGCCTGGTCAGATCTGCGGCGCGCCAGCGCGGAGTTCCTGATCCCCTGGGAGCCCGCCTGGTCGGAGGACCATCTGAGCCGGGCGGCCTTCACCAACCGGGTGCAATGGGCGGCGCGGGCCGAGTCGCAGGGCACGGCGCTGCCGCTGTTCCTGATCCGGGCCGAGGATGAGGTTCTGCTGGGGGCGATCACGCTGGACAACATCCGCCGGGGTCCGGCGCAGGCGGGGACGCTGGGCTACTGGGTGGGGGCGGAGCATGCCCGACGGGGCTACATGCGCGAGGCGATCGCGGGGGTGGTGGCCCATGCCTTTGCGGCGCTGGACCTGAGCCGGATCGAGGCGGCCTGCCTGCCGGAGAACGCGCCGTCGCGGGGGCTGCTGGAGACGTCGGGCTTCAAGTACGAGGGGGTGGCGCAGAGCTACCTGCAGATCAACGGGCGATGGCGCAACCATGTCCTCTATGCCAA
>SKMM01000184.1 GCA_007121055.1 Paracoccaceae bacterium
GCGAGATCGTCACGGCTCCACTCCGCGGCGATTCGCAGACGCGCTTCCTTCATGAAGGCCGGAGGAAACGCGAATTGGATGGGCTCGGTATAGAAGCCCGCCAGCACCACCTCGCCGCCCTTTTGCAGGCGGGTGATGAGGGTGTTCAGAAGACCGCCATTGCCGCTCGCGTCGTAGATCGCGCGGTAGTCGCGGCGGGGGTCGTTGTCGGGATGGATGACCTCATAGCCCTGCGCGCCCTCGGCGCGGTCGGCGTCGATCTCCCACACGGTGGGCGCAGGCGCGCCGGCGGCGATGGTGATCCGCGCCAGCAACCGGCCCAGAACGCCATGACCCACGATCAGGTCGGGCATGGCCTTGTCGATGCCCGCCACCGCATGGCGGGCGGTGGCGGCCAGCGCCAGCAGCGCGCCCTCGGCGCCCAGGGCCCGGTCGATGCGGGTGACCCGCTCGACGTCGGTGACCAGGCGCCGGGTGGCGCCGCCGAACAGCCCCTTCACCTCGCCATAGCAGTTGGCGCCGGGGACGAAGACATGCTCGCCCACCTTGAAGCCGGTGTCGGCGCCGGCCTCGACGACCTCGCCGGCCGATTCGTAGCCGGGGATCAGCGGGTAACCCATGCCGGGGAACGGCGGCATCTGGCCGGACCAGAACAGCTTCTCGGTCCCGGTCGAGATGCCGGAATGGGTGATCTCCACCACCAGATCGCGGGGTCCGGGTTCGCTGAGCTGCACCCGGTCCAACGCCAGATCCTGCGGGCCCCTGAGCACGACGGCCGTTGCTTGCATGGTTCTCGCGCCTCCCTCGCAGACCCGCCCGGGCCCAAGGAGGACTCGCGAAGCGGTGTTCACATGAGTGTCAGTTTAACCTGACAGTCATGGCTGTCAATCGAAACGGACAGATAATTTCGAGAACTGTCAGCCTGCCGCACCCGCAGCGGGGGCCTCGGCGCTGAGCACCGAGGTCAGGAAGGGCCGGGCGGTGGCATGGGTGCGGATCCGGACGAAGCCGGCCTGCGCCAGAAGGCCAGAAATTTCAGCCGCAGACCGCGCCCGGCCGGTCCGCATGGCCATGCAGTAGAAGGCAAAATAGACGTTGCCGGCGGTCTGGGGCCGGTCGCCCCCCGCCATGGGTTCGGACACGATCAGCCGCCCGCCCGGCGGCAGAGTGTCAAGCACGGATGACAGAAGCCCTCGCACCGTGGCGTCGTCGTGGTCATAGAGCACGCGCACCAGGCTGATCGCGTCCGCGCCCCGCGGCAGCGGATCGTCCCGGAAGCTGCCGGGGGTAATCGTCACCCGCCCGCCGGCACCCACCGCAAATCCCTCCTCGGCGAACCTGCGCCGCGCCACCTCGGCCACGGTGGGCAGGTCGAAGAGCTGCAGCGCCATTCCCGGCCAGGCCCGCCCGGCCGCGCGCAGGAACGCCCCCGTGCCGCCGCCCACATCCATCAGCCGCCGCACCCCGCGCAAGCTCACCGCCCGCAGCGTCTCCTCCGCCACGAGGCCCTGGCTTTCCTCCATCAGCGCCGAATACCGCGCGGTCACCTCCGGATCGACCGCCCCGCCGGCGCCGAACACATAGGGCCAGAACTTCGCCAGCTCCGTCTCGGTCTCGCCGCGCAGCAGCGCCACCGGATCGGCCATGTCGCGATAGAACACATCATGGTGCCGGATCATGCCCTGCAGCCCGGGCACCCCCACCACCGCCGCGCCCCGCGGCGCCGTCCGCCAGCCGCCGTTGCATTTTTCCAGAAGCCGCAGCGCCACCCCCGCGTCCAGCAGCGCCGCCATCCGCTGCGGCGCGACCCCGTGCCGTGCGCCCAGCGCCTCGGCACTCCGGGGCGCCTCCATCAGGTCCTCGAGCACCTCCAGCGTTACCAGCGCCTGCAGGGTCTGGGCCGCCACGAAGCCGCCCACGAGCTCCATCAGCGCGGCGCCCTCGCGTCGCGTGTGGCCGCGGGTCAGGGGAAACCGGCTCGCCCAGCTCTGGAATTTCGGCGAGGCGATGAGGCGGTTGCGCCAGGCCGCGAGACCCGACCAGCCGCGCCCGGACCCGCCGCCGGCCACCGCGCCGTCAGACACGCGCATGCACCGGCGTCAGCCGCTCGGCCTGGGCGCGCACCATCCGCGCCAGCGCGGCCTCGCCGGGGCAGGAGGGGATCGAGGCGATCGCGCCCCCCAGAATG
This sequence comes from Paracoccaceae bacterium, assembly GCA_007121055.1. Taxonomy (GTDB): domain Bacteria; phylum Pseudomonadota; class Alphaproteobacteria; order Rhodobacterales; family Rhodobacteraceae; genus Rhodobaculum. The sequence continues at coordinate 2,189 of SKMM01000184.1, forward strand.
TCCTTCAGCCGCCGAATCGCGCCGTCCACGCCGAACTCGAGCACCGCGTTGGGCCGGCCGTTCGCCGCATCCTGCCCCACGGGCTTGCCCAGGGACTCCGCATCGCCCAGCGCATCACGCAAATCGTCGGCCACCTGGAACGCCTCGCCGATGCGCGCGCCCAGCTCCTCCCACGGCTCGGGCTCCTGTCCGGCCGCCACGGCGCCCATCTGGGTCGCGGCGATGAACAGCGCCCCGGTCTTGGCCTGGTGATAGGCCGACAGGTCGATCTTCTCCTCGCTCTCCCAGCCCTGCCCGGCGCAGATGCCCCGCGGCGAGCCCGTCCGCTGCGCGAGCGTCAGCACCAGCTGCGCCGCCCGCATCGGGTCGTGGTGCGCCGCCCGCGCCAGCACCTCGAACGCCAGCACGATCAGCGAATCGCCCGTCAGCAGCGCCAGCGCCTCGCCATAGGCCCGGTGCACCGAGGGCTTGCCGCGCCGCATGTCCGCATCGTCGAAGCAGGGCATGTCGTCATGCACCAGCGACGCGCAATGGATCAGCTCCAGCGCCGCGGCGGCCGCATCCGACAGCGCCGGCCGGTCGTCGCCACAGGCCGTAGCCACCGCCATCAGGATCGTCGGCCGGATCCGCGCCCCCCCCGGCGTCACCGCATAATGCAGCGCCGAGGCGAGCTTTGGCGGCGCCGCCCCCTCCTGTGCCTGCGCAATGGCCGCCTGCAGGGCGGCTTCGATACGGCCCGGGATCTTCGGTGCTGGGGTCATGGGGCGGGCCTCCTGCGGCATGTGGACGGAGCGTGTCATTTTATCCTGACACACAGTTGTAAATCAAAATGGACAGTCTATCGTGGCAAGTCAATGAAAGATCACGGGCGGCTGCGGATGACTGAACGGATACTGGTGATCGGCGCGGGCATTGGCGGCCTCGCCACGGCGCTGCGACTTGCCCATGCCGGCCGCGCCGTCACCGTGCTGGAGCGCGCGAGCCACCCCGGCGGCAAGATGCGCACCCTGCCCAGCGCCGCCGGCCCCGTGGACGCGGGCCCCACCGTGATGACCATGCGCTGGGTGTTCGAGGAGCTGTTCGATTCGGTGGGCGAGCACCTCGCCGACCACGTCACCCTCCACCCCGAACCCCTGCTCGCCCGCCACTGGTGGCCCGACGGCAGCACGCTGGACCTGCACGCCGACCCGCAGGCCTCCGAGGCCGCCATTCACGCCTTCGCCGGCCCCCGCGCCGCGTCCGAGTTCCGCGCCTTCGACGCCGAGGCCGCGCGCCTCTTCGCCGCCTTCGACGCCCCCATGATGCACGCCGCGAAACCCGCCTTCGGTCGCCTCGCCGCCACCGTCCTGGCGCGCCCCGCCCTGATCCCCCCGCTCGCCCCCTTCGCGACCCTCGCGCGCCGCCTCGCCGCCCGCTTCACCGACCCGCGGCTGCGCCAGCTCTTCGGCCGCTACGCCACTTACGTCGGCGGCTCCCCCTTTGCCTCCCCGGCTGTGCTGTCGCTGATCTGGCACGCCGAGGCCCGCGGCGTCTGGCGCGTCGAGGGCGGGATGCACCGCCTCGCCCAGGCCCTGGAAACCCTCGCCCGCAGCCGCGGCGCCGAATTCCGCTACGACGCCCATGTCGCCCGCATCGACACCCGCCATGGCCGCGCCACCGGCGTCACCCTGCAGGACGGCACCCGCCTGACCGCCGACCGCATCGTCTTCAACGGCGACCCCGCCGCGCTGCACCGCGGCCTGCTGGGCGAGCCCGCCCGCCGCGCCGTTCCCAAAGCCGCCGTGACCCCCCGCAGCCTGTCCGCGCAGGTCTGGGCCTTCGCCGCCCGCCCCTCGGGGCCCGAGCTTGCCCACCACAACGTCTTCTTCGGCGCCGACCCGCACGCGGAATTCGACCCCATCCCCGCGGGCCGCCTGCCCACCGACCCCACGATCTATGTCTGCGCCCAGGACCGCGGCGGCACCCCGCCCGAGGGCCTTGAACGCTTCGAGACGATCATGAACGCGCCCCCCACACTTCCTCCTGAGGGGGCAGAGAACGAAGGACCCACCCCATGTCGGATGCAGCAGGATCGCGACCTCACCTTCGGCACGCTGGCGCGCTTCGGGCTGACCTTCGATCCACCGCCGCAGGACAACGCCCTGACGACGCCAGCGGGCTTCGCGGCCCTGTTCCCCGGCTCGGACGGTTCCCTCTACGGGCGGAGCCCGCATGGCCTGACAGCCTCCCTGCAACGCCCCACGGCGCAGACGGCGATCCCGGGCCTGTATCTGGCGGGGGGCGGGGCGCATCCGGGGGCAGGCATCCCCATGGCGACCCTCTCCGGACGGCACGCGGCCGCGGCGATACTGA
>SKMM01000234.1 GCA_007121055.1 Paracoccaceae bacterium
CCGAGGAGAGCCCGATGCCCCCTGCCCCGCCTTTCCCCCTCGCCCCCGCCATGGCGGCCACCTTCGCCCCCCCGGTGATGGAGGCCCGACGCTGGCTGGCCGAGACGCGCCTGCCCGAGGGGCTCGACCTCATCAACGTCAGCCAGGCCGCCCCGGTGGACCCACCGCCCGAGCCGCTGCGCCGCGCGCTGGCCGAGGCGATCCTGACCGACCCGACCGTGCATCTCTATGGCCCCGTGCTGGGCCAGTCCGAGCTGCGCGCGGCGCTGGCGGCCCGCACCACGGCCATGTACGGCGGCGCGGTGGCCGAGGATCAGGCGGCCATCACCCAGGGCTGCAACCAGGCGTTCGCGGCGGTCCTGGCGACACTGGCGGGGGCGGGGGATGCGGCGATCCTGCCCACACCCTGGTATTTCAACCACAAGATGTGGCTCGACATGGCCGGCGTTGCGGCACAGCCCCTGCCCACCGGCCCGGGCCTGCTGCCCAACCCCGAGGCCGCGGCGGCGCTGATCACTCCGGCCACCCGTGCCATCGTGCTGGTCACCCCCAACAACCCCGGCGGCGCGGAATACCCGCCCGACCTCATCGCAGCCTTCCGCGACCTCGCCCGCGCCCGCGGCCTCGCGCTCATCATCGACGAGACCTACCGCGACTTCCACTCCCGCCCCGGGCCCCCGCACGGGCTGTTCACCGACCCCGACTGGGCCGACACCGTGATCTCGCTCTACTCTTTCTCCAAGGCCTATCGGCTGACGGGGCACCGGGTGGGGGCGATCATGGCGTCAGCCGGGCGGCTGGCAGAGGTCGAGAAGTTCCTCGACACGGTGGCGATCTGCCCCGCGCAGCCGGGGCAGCGGGCGGCGCTTTGGGGGATGGCGCATCTCGACCAGTGGCTGGCCGGCGAGCGCGACGAAATCCTGGCGCGCCGCGCGGCCATGGAGGCGGGGTTTGCCAGCCTGCCGGGCTGGCGCCTGCTGGGCTGCGGGGCGTATTTCGCCTATGCCGAACATCCCTTCGACATGCCCTCGGACGCGCTGGCGCTGGACCTGCTGGCCCGGGCGGGGATCCTGATGCTGCCCGGCACCATGTTCACCCCGGCCGAGGACCCGTCCGGGGCGCGCGCCCTGCGCATCGCCTTCGCCAATCTGGACCGCACCGGCATCGCCGAGCTGTTCCGGCGCCTCGCCGCCCTGCCCGCGGACCGCCCCGACGCAAAGCTGCCGGTCTGATCCCCGCCCGATTTGGCGCAGCGCCGCCCCGCGCTAGATCCCCGGGTGACGTGATTGCCGCAGCACAGCGTCAGGACAGGAGGATGGTGATGCCGGCAGGGCGGTTTGGACTGATTCTGGGAGCGGCGGTCGTCGCGGCCCTGGTCACGGTGCTGGGCGCAGGCTGGCTCGGTGCCCGGCTCGACCTCGGCGACTATGGACTCGGCGTGCCGCTGAAGCTCGGCCTCGTGGCCGTCCTGCTGGTCTGGCTGATGCGGCGCAACGCTCGCTGAAGCGAGCGGGCCACGCCCTCAGCCCACCGTCTCCGTCGCCAGCGTACGGATCCGCCCGATCATGGCCCGCAGCCCGTTGGACCGCTGGGCCGAAAGGTGATCGTCCAGACCCAGCCGCCCCAGCTCCGCCAGCGCGTCGGTCTTCAGCACCTCGCGCACGGTCTGCCCGGCGTAGAGTGCATGGAGCACCGCGATCAGCCCGCGCACGATCATCGCGTCGCTCTCCCCCTCGAAGTCGAAGCGCGCCTCCGGCCCGTCGCCCTCGATCCTCGGCAGGATCCAGACCTGGCTCGCGCAGCCCTCCACCTTGGTGGCGGGCACCTTCACCGCCTCGTCCAGCGGCGGGAACGCCTTGCCCAGCTCGATGACGTGGCGATAGCGCTCCTCCCAATCCTCCAGCAACTCGAAGGTCTCGGCAATCTCCTCGAAGGCGGCGGTGGCCACGGCGGTTCTCCTTCACTGTCCTGCGGGACCTAGCCCCCGCAGCCCCGGAGTTCCAGCCCGCGGATCGGCATTCCGGCCCCATGGCCGGCCATGGCGAAGCCGCGCGGCAGGCCTATCTTGCCACCCAAGCGAACGGAGGTGCCGCATGTTCTTTCTGACCCGCAAATCCACCGAGATGGTGACGCCCGACCAGGCCCTGCCGGGGCGCGACCGCCCCATCCCCACCGCCGAGACCCACCACGTCTTCGGCCGTCCGCTGAAGGCCCCCGTTCCCGAGGGCATGGCCGAGGCGATGGTTGGCATGGGCTGCTTCTGGGGTGTGGAGCGGATGTTCTGGCAGGCCGAGGGCGTCTGGCTGACCATGGCAGGCTATGCCGCGGGCCACACGCCCAACCCCACCTACGAGGAGGTCTGCTCGGGCCGCACCGGACACAACGAGGTGGTCCGGCTGATCTTCGACCCCGCCGTGATCTCCTACGAGCAGATCCTCAGAATCTTCTGGGAGGGTCATGACCCCACCCAGGGCATGCGGCAGGGCAACGACCGGGGCACGCAGTACCGCTCGGGCATCTACTGCTACACCGAGGCGCAGCGGGCGGCGGCCGAGGCCGCGCGCGACGCCTTCGCGCCCCGGCTGCGCGATGCAGGCTATGGCCCAATCACCACCGAGATCCTGCCGGCCCCGCCCTTCTACTTCGCCGAAGCTTATCACCAGCAGTATCTGGCCAAGAACCCCGGCGGCTATTGCGGCCTCGGCGGCACTGGCGTGACCTGCCCCGTGGGCGCGGCCGTGTGATATCAACGGCCCCAGGTGGTGGCCGGTGTCTTCGCGACAGCCATTGACCGGCATGTCGCCGGCCCGCGGGACGCGGTCAGCCTCTGGGGACGTTGGCTTGATTAGACCGGCCCCGGGGGGTGTCCGCGTCATGGGTGGTAGCTGCCGCAAGGATCCCCGTCGACGCCCGGGGCCGTCGACATGGCGGGCCCAAGACGGTAGCGCTCACAGGCGGATGGCGGCGATGAGCCGGCCGTAATCGGCCTCGCCGCCATGGGTGGCGCGGCGGTAGGAGTAAAAGAGCTCGGGGTCGGAATAGGTGCAGTGGCGCGTCCACTCGGCCCGGCCGACCCCGGCCGCGCGCAGCCGCGCCAAGCCATAGCCCGGCAGGTCGAACAGCAGCCGGTCGCCGCGTCCCTGGGCGAAGAAACGGTCGCTGTCCGGGTCCTCGGCCAGGAAGGCGTCCAGAAGATCCGGGCCGACCTCATAGGCGCCCTGGCTGATGGTGGGGCCGATCACCGCCACCATGCGCTCGGGGTCGGCGCCAAGCCGGGCCATGGCCGCCACCGTGGCCTCCAGCACCCCCGCCAGCGCCCCGCGCCAGCCCGCATGCACCGCGCCGATCACCCCGGCTGCGCGGTCGGCCAGCAGCACCGGCTGGCAATCGGCCGACAGCACCGCCAGCGCCAGCCCCGGCGTGGCCGTGACCATCGCATCGGCCCGCGGCCGCTCGGCCGGCGGGCCGTCCAGCGTCGCCACATCGGCGGAATGCACCTGGTTCATGGTCACCAGCCGGTCGGGCGCCACCCCCATGGCGGCGGCCACCCGGCCGCGGTTGATGTCCACCACCGCCGACTGGTCCGACGACCCCTGGCCGCAGTTCAACCCCGAGAATACCCCCGAGGACGCACCGCCCTTGCGGGTGAAGAAGCCGTGGTGCACGGGCACCAGCGCCTGCGCGGTCAGGATTTCGAGCGTCATGGATCGAATCCCGGTGGTGGGGCCTGCGCCGGAGGATGGATCGCCAGCGCCTGGAACAACGTTCCCATTTCACCGGGTTCGGTCAAGCGGCGATGGGCCGCGCGGTGCGCCTCGAGCGCCGCGCCGGTCAAGCTCTGCGCAAGCCGCGCGGCACGGGCGTCGATCCCAAGACGGCGCAGCAGCAGCCCCTGCCCCACCGGCCCGGCCGCCGCCGCCCCCGCGGCCCGCGCGGCGCTGGCCAGCGGCTCGAAATCCACATGGGCGGTCAGATCGGCTTCGCCGGGATGCGCGAGCGGGTCGTCCGGCGCGCCCCTGTGCAGCGCCTGCAGCGTGTCGCCCCGGCTGCGCCATCCGCCATAGTCGATCACCAGCGCCGCCCCGCCATGGCGAACGATGCGCTCGGCCACCGCCTGCAGGATCCCGGGTGCCGCGGGGCACAGCTCCACCACCTCGCCCGGGACGGTGTCCGCCAGCCGATGGTCCAGCGCCTGCAGCGGCGCGGGCGGCGAGAGGCCCCAGGCCAGCCGCCCCCCCTGCAGCCCCACCATCCGCTCGCACCAGCCGTTGGGGTGGCGAAGGAACTGCCGCACCGGCAGGGCGTCGAAGAATTCGTTGGCCACCAGGAACAGCGGCGCCTCGGGCAGACTGTCCACACTGTCGTGCCAGGTGGGGGCGTGCCCCTGCAGGCGGTCGGCCTGCTGGGCGCGCAGCCGGGCCGAGGCCTCGACCAGATGCACCTCGATGGCGGCGGCGAAGGCCGGCAGGGCGCGGACCGCGCGCAGCATGTCGGCCATCAAGGTGCCGCGCCCAGGGCCAAGCTCCGCCAGCACGACGCGCGCGGGCGCCCCCTGCTCGGCCCAGGCCTGCGCCAGCGCAAGCCCCAGCACTTCGCCGAACATCTGGCTGATCTCGGGCGCGGTGACGAAATCGCCGGCCTGCCCGAACGGCTCGCGCGTGGCGTAATAGCCATGCTCAGGGTCCAGAAGGCAGACGGCCATGTAGTCGGCCCCCCGCATCGGCCCATCCGCCGCGATGCGCGCGGCAAGCCGGGCCGCCAGCGGCGTCACCGCCGGCGCGCCCACAGCACGAGCCCCAGCCCCAGCGCGATCATCGGCAGCGACAGCACCTGCCCCATCTGCAGCCCCAGATCCCCAAGCCGCACAACATGCCCAAGCGGGTTGTCGGGGGTGACGAATTGCGCGTCGGCCTCGCGCCAGATCTCGACCACAAGCCGCGCAAGGCCGTAGCCCAGCAGGAACACCCCCAGCGTCAGCCCCGGCCGCAGCAGCGCCGCGCGCCGCGCCACCAGCCACCACAGCACGACGCCCAGCAGCAACCCCTCCAGCCCCGCCTGATAGAGCTGCGTGGCATGTCGCGCGCAGCCCTCCGCTCCGACAAACGCCGCAGGGCAGTCCTGCGCCGCCGGTCCGGGGAAGACCACGCCCCAGGGCATATTGGTGGGTCGGCCCCACAGCTCGGCGTTGATGAAGTTCGCAATGCGGCCCAGCATCAGCCCCGCGGGTGCCGCGAGGGCCATGGCATCCGCCAGCGGCAGCGCCGGAATGCCGTTGCGGCGGGCGAAGATCCACGCCGCCACCACCGCGCCCAGAAAACCGCCGTGGAAGGCCATGCCGCCCTGCCAGATCGCGAATATTTCCAGCGGATTCTGCAGATAGTAGCCGGGCTGATAGAACAGCACGAAGCCCAGCCGCCCGCCCAGGATCACGCCGATGATCACCCAGGTCAGCAGCCCCTCGACCATGCCTGGCGCCATCGGCGCCTGCCCCCCCGGCCACAGCGCCGGGCGCCGCATCAGCCCCCAAACCGTGGCCCAGGCGATCAGGAAGCCCGCGATATAGGCCAGCGCGTACCACCGGAGCGCGAGGGTAAAGCCGCCGAGCTCGATGGCGACGATCACGGGCGAGATGTCGGGGAACGGGATCGCGGCCTGCATGGCCGGCTGCCTCGCCCGCGGCTGCGGCGAAGTCAACCTTGTCCTCACGCGGGCGTCGGGCCATATGCGACGGGAACCCGGACCGGAGGCCGCGATGCAGAACCGCAACAAGTTTCTCGACGATCTCGCGCAGTTGATGACCAACGCGATGGGCGTGGCGCAGGGCGCGCGCGAGGAAGCGGAGACCGCCTTCCGCTCGATGATCGACCGCTGGCTGGCCGAGCGCGATTTCGTCACCCGCGAAGAGTTCGACGCCGTGCGCGCGATGGCCCAGAAGGCCCGCGAGGAGAACGAGGTGCTGAAGGCCCGCCTCGCCGCGCTGGAAGAGGCCGCCGGCAAGGGCTGAGCTGCCTTCCCTGACCCCGGCGGGGCTGGCGGCGATGACCGATCTGCCCTATCCGCCCGGGCAGGAGGCACCGCCATGCATGCCGCAACCCTGATCACCGACCCCGCCGAACCCACCCTCGACCCGCGGTGGGTCGAGGAGGTGCGCGCCCGCTGGAACGGGGCCGCGCCGCGCTGGCTGGCCGAGGGCGAGGCCGCCGAGATCGCCCTGCCGACCCCGCCTTCGGACATCGATGCCGTGTGGGCCGAACTGCAGGCCCACGGCATCGACCTTGCGGTGGGGCCGGCCGAGGGTCGGCGCAAGCGGCTCCTGCTCGCCGACATGGATTCGACCATGATCGGGCAGGAATGCATCGACGAGCTGGCCGAGGTCGCGGGCATCGGCCCCCAGATCGCCGCCGTCACCGCTCGCGCCATGAACGGCGAACTGGCCTTCGAGCCCGCCCTGCGCGAGCGCGTGGCGCTGCTGCGCGGGCTCGACGCGGGGGTGATCGACCGGGTGCTGGCCGACCGCATCACCTGCACCCCCGGCGGGCGCGAACTGGTGGCCACCATGCGCGCCCATGGCGCCACCTGCGTGCTGGTCTCGGGCGGCTTCACCGCCTTCACCGAGGCCGTGGCGCGCTGGCTCGGCTTCGATTCGCACCGCGCCAATCGGCTGGAGGTCGACGGCGGGCGCCTCACCGGCCGGGTGGCCGAGCCGATCCTCGGCCGCGCCGCCAAACGCGCGACGCTGGAGGAATACTGCGGGACGCTCGGCATCGCCCCGGCCGACGTGCTCGCCATCGGCGACGGCGCCAACGACCTCGACATGCTGGGCGCGGCCGGGATGGGCATCGCGCTGCACGCCAAACCCGCCGTCGCCGCGGCCTGCGATCTGCGCATCAACCACGGCGACCTGACGGCGGCGCTCTACCTGCAAGGGTACACCCGGGCCGAGTTCCGGGCCTGAGCCGCCCCTTTCGCGCATCCCCCGCTTGCGCTAAGCCCCGCGCAACAGTCCCCGGGCTGAAACCAAGGAGACCGACATGGGCTACAGGATCGTCGTCGCCGGCGCCACGGGCAATGTGGGCCGCGAGATGCTCAACATCCTCGACGAGCGGGAGTTTCCCGTGGACGAGATCGCCGTGCTTGCCTCGCGCCGCAGCCAGGGCACCGAGGTTAGCTTCGGCGACCGCACGCTGAAATGCCAGGACATCGAGCAGTTCGACTTCGCGGGCTGGGACATGGCGCTGTTCGCCATCGGCTCGGACGCGACCAAGACCTACGCCCCGCGGGCGGCCAAGGCGGGCTGCGTGGTGATCGACAACTCTTCGCTCTACCGCATGGACCCCGACGTGCCGCTCGTGGTGCCCGAGGTGAACGCCGAGGCGGTGGACGGGTATGCCAGGAAGAACATCATCGCCAACCCCAACTGCTCCACCGCGCAGATGGTGGTGGCGCTGAAGCCGCTGCACGACCGCGCGCGGATCAAGCGGGTGGTCGTGGCGACCTACCAGTCGGTGTCCGGCGCGGGCAAATCCGGCATGGACGAGCTCTGGGACCAGACCAAGGCCATCTACAACCCCACCTCCGAGGTGCCGCCCAGGACCTTCCAGAAGCAAATCGCCTTCAACGTGATCCCGCATATCGACGTATTCATGGAGGATGGCTCGACCAAGGAAGAGTGGAAGATGGTGGCCGAGACCAAGAAGATCCTCGACCCCGCCATCAAGCTGTTTGCGACCTGCGTGCGTGTGCCGGTGTTCGTGGGCCACGCGGAGGCGCTGACCATCGAGTTTGAGGAGTTCCTCGACGAGGAGGAAGCGCGCGACATCCTGCGCGAGGCGCCCGGGATCATGGTCGTCGACAAGCGCGAGCCCGGCGGCTACGTCACGCCAGTGGAATGCGTGGGCGATTTCGCCACCTTCGTCAGCCGCATCCGGCATGACCCGACCGTGGAGAACGGGCTGGCGCTGTGGTGCGTCTCGGACAACCTGCGCAAGGGCGCGGCGCTGAACGCGGTCCAGATCGCCGAGACGTTGGGCAAGCGCTGCCTGCGCAAAGGCTGACCCTGCCGCACAGCGCCGGTAAGCGCGGGGCCATTGCGCGCACGGAGGCCTGCGCGCGTCTCTCTGCGCAGCCTGGCCATTTTCCCGCGACCAGCTCGGGGCCGGCTTTTGACGTCCGTCCGGAACGCCATCGCGGACGTCCGCGCCATGCCCTACGCAGGTCCCGCGAGAGGGCAGGCTCCCTACGCGCGGTGTGGCCCCTGCCACGACCGAGTCCGGAGGATCACCGACGGTGGCCACCAGAGAATCCCGGCGGGGGTTTCCACCGGAGACAGCTTCATAGCCGTCAACAGGTTTGCTTGCCGCCGCTTCCCGCACATCCCCGACGGACCTGTGGCAAGCGCCGGGCCGTAGCTGCTTACCTTCCGACAATGACACAGAAGGAGCCGCCCTGCATCGACACCGGCCGGGCGACCTGAAACGCACAGGGCGCCTGCGCCACCTTTATTCGACGAAGGCTGCCGGCGCCCGAATGGGCTCAGAGCCGAGGACCCTCGAAACGGTGCGACCCTCAGGCGGTCCGCGGAGGAGCAGGATCGTCCGCGCACCGTGGCCAATGCCATGCGGCCCGAAGCATGCAAACACCAGGTGCCGCTGCCGAGTCCAGCGCCCAACTCCTGCCTCAGGCAGAGCGGGGAGGGCAGCCGGCGGGGCGGGGCCCTCACGGGCCCAAGGCGTTTTTCAGGATCTCGATACGCCCAGCCCCGTCGACCAGCGCCACGTCGAAGCGCACGCGGCTGTTCTGGCCCTCGGGCAGGAAGTCCATGAACTCGGAAGCCGCGGCCTCGAGGCGGGCGATCTGGCGCTGCGAGATGCGCGCAGCCGCCTGGGCGAAGCTGCGGCTCTTCTTCACTTCGATGAAGACCACCTCGTCGCCGTCGCGGGCGATCAGGTCGATCTCACCGCCGCCGCCCCGCCAGCGTTCGGCCAGCAGTTCCTGCCCGAGCCGCATGCAATACGCCGCAACGCAGGCCTCGGCCGTAAGCCCGGCCCGATGGCTGACCGCCCCCCTGATCCGACGCATTCCACCCCCTCATTCATCCTGTGCACCGTCCGCCGCAATCCGAAGCGCTGCGTCATAGACCTGCCGGCGCGGCAAGCCCGTCGCCGCGGCCACGTCCACCACCGCCGCCTTGACCGACAACCGCTCCAGCCGGTCGCGCAACAACTCCTCCATCGTCTCGTCACCACCCGCAGGCTGCGCCGCGGGCCGGTCCACCACCAGCACCACTTCGCCCCGCAGACCCTCATGCACGCAGTCGGCGGCGAGGCTTGCGAGGGTCCCGCGCCGCACCTCCTCGAACCGCTTGGTCAGTTCGCGGCACAGCGCCGCCCGCCGCTCTCCGCCCCAGATCTCGCACAGATCCCCTAACAATCCCCCAACGCGCCGAGGGGATTCGTAGATCACCAGCGTGGCCGGCACCTCGGCCAGGCTGCGGGCCCAGTCGCGGCGGGCCCGCGGCTGGCTGGGGGGGAAGCCTGCGAACAGGAAGCGATCGCTGGGCAGCCCCGAGACACTGAGCGCGGTCAGAACCGCCGAGGCGCCGGGCGCGGCAATCACGCGGTGCCCCTCGGCGATGGCGGCCCGTGCCAGGGCATAGCCCGGATCGGCGACCAGCGGCGTGCCGGCTTCGCTGGCATAGGCCACGCTCCGGGCCTCGGCCAGCAACGCCAGAATCCTCGGCCGCATCCGGTCTGCGTTGTGGTCATGGTATGCCAGCAGCGGACGGTCGCGCAGGCCGATGCCGTGCAGATCCAGCAGCCGGCGAAGGGTGCGGGTATCCTCGGCCGCCAGCACATCCGCCGCACCCAGCGTATCGAGCGCGCGCAAGGTGATGTCGCGGGCCGCGCCAATGGGCGTCGCGACAAGGTGCAGCGCGGGCTCGAGCGCGGCCCCTTGCGCTGTGTCGCGCGCGGCGGTCTCGGCGGGCGGCGTAGACGAAGTTGCCTCAGGCGGCGGGGCGGGGATCCGGGGCTTCGGGGCGATGGGGCGGGATCGGGGCGGCCTTCGGCGCATTGCGGAAACCTCTTCGCGCGGGCGAGCTGTGGCGATCCTGCGGCGTCCGTTTACTTGGCCGACCCGGCCGCGTAAGGTTTCCTCAGAGGGCCGCGGCACCGTCGGCCCCATCCGTCAAGGAGGTTTAGGTATGGTGACCGTCTTTACCGCGCTGCGCAAGACCGCGGCCTTCGCCAGCCTGCGGCAGTTCGCACTCGCGATGACGGCTTTGGGGCTAGCCGCGGCCTGTGAACCGATCGCCACGACCACGGGCCCCGCGGGCCCAAGGGTTTCCGCCGACCAGCCCGTTCAGGTGGCGCTGCTGGTCCCGGGCGGGTCCGGGCAGCAAGGCGACGCGGCGCTTGCAGCCAGCCTCGAGAACGCCGCGCGCATGGCGGTGGCCGATCTGGGCACGAACCGTATCGACCTGCGTGTCTACAGCACCGGAGGGGACCCGCAGCGTGCCGCAAGCCAGGCCGTCACGGCCGTCAACGAGGGTGCGCAGATCATCCTCGGCCCGGTCTTTGCCGAATCAGCGCGCGCGGCCGGCAATGCGGTGGCCGGCACCGGCGTCAGCGTGCTGAGCTTCTCCAACAACACGCGCGTGGCCGGCGGCAATGTCTTCGTCCTCGGCCCGACCTTCGACACTGCCGCCCGGCGGCTCGCGGCCTATGCCGTGTCGCGCGACAAGCGCCGGTTCCTGACAGTAGCCGAGCGGAACCTGTCGGGGGAGGTCGGCCGCGCCGCCATCGACGGCGCGGTGGCGCGTGCCGGAGGGCAGATGGCGGGGGTGGAGACCTTCGACTTCTCGCAACAGGGGGTCGTGGACGCGGTGCCGCGCATCGCCGAAACGGCGCGCTCGGGCGGGGCCGATGCACTGTTCTTCACCTCCAACACCGCAGGCGCGCTGCCGCTGCTCGTGCAACTCCTGCCGGAAAACCGTGCGGGGCCCGACCGGTTCCAGTACATCGGGCTGGCGCGCTGGGACATCCCGGCCGCGATCCTCGACCTGCCGGGCGTGCAGGGAGCGTGGTTCGCGATGCCCGACCCGGCCCTGACCCGGCAGTTCAACCGCCGCTACGCCGACGCCCACGGCAGCGACCCCCACCCCATCGCGGGGCTCGCCTATGACGGCATTGCCGCCATCGGTGCACTGCTGCGCTCGGGCCGACCCGACGCGCTGAGCCGCGCCGCCCTGACCCAGTCGCAGGGCTTTGCCGGCGTGTCCGGCGCGTTCCGCCTGCTCCCCGATGGGACCAACGAACGTGGGCTGGCCGTGGCCGAGATCCGCGACCGCGAGGTGATCGTCATTGACCCCGCCCCCCGCAGCTTCGCAGGCCCGGGCTTCTGAGCCCGGCCCGGGAGCGCTCGCAGACCCCCCGATCCTGCCCGCGCGCGAGATCCTCGACGCGGAGGCACTGGCCCACAGGCTGGAGGCGGCGGTCGCCGCCCAGCGCCCGCCCCCGGCCGAAGGCGCCCGGCGCGAGGACCGGGACGACGCCGAGACCCGCCGTGCGGTGCGCCAGGCGGTGCTGGCCGAGTTGGCGGCCGCGCGGGAGGCCGGATGCGAGGCCCTGCGCAGGGCCTTTGCCGAGCGTCCCCTGGCCGCACGGGAACTGGTGCTGGGACAGACGATCCTCACCGACGGGCTGGTGACGGCGGCCTTCGACGTGGCCCGGCGCCACCTGCATCCGCTGGCCAACCCCACCGAATACGAAAGGCTGACCCTCATCGCCGTGGGCGGATACGGCCGGGCCGAGATGGCGCCGCATTCCGATGTGGACCTGTTGTTCGTCACGCCCTGGAAGGTCACCGGCTGGGCCGAGAGCGTCATTGAAAGCACGCTGTACCTGCTGTGGGACCTCAAGCTGAAGGTGGGCCACGCCACCCGGACCGTGCTCGACTGCATCCGGCTCGGCCGCGACGACATGACCATCCGCACCGCCCTTCTGGAACACCGTTTCCTCTCCGGCGAAGCGGGGCTGGCGGCCGAGCTCAAGCGCGGGCTCTGGGACGATCTGTTCGCGGGCACGGAGCGGGAGTTCATCGAGGCCAAGCTTGCCGAACGCGCGGTCCGCCACAGCCGCCAGGGCGGGCAACGCTATTTGCTGGAGCCCAATGTGAAGGAGGGCAAGGGCGGCCTGCGCGACCTCCAGACGCTCTACTGGATCGCCAAGTACATCCACCGGGTCGACGCCGCCGCCGACCTCGTACCCCTGGGCATGTTCACCGCCGAGGAATACGCAAGCTTCCGCGCCGCCGAGACCTTCCTGTGGGCCGTGCGCTGCCACCTCCACCTGATCGCGAACCGGGCCGCCGACCAGCTCACCTTCGACCTGCAGGTCGAGGTGGCCGAGCGCATGGGCTACACCGACCACGGCGGCCGCCGGGCGGTGGAGCACTTCATGCAGGATTATTTCCGCCACGCCACCCGTGTGGGCGAACTCACGCGGATATTCCTCACCGGGCTCGAAGCGGCGCATGTCAAGCAGGCGCCGGCCCTGATGCGCCTGCTCAAACGCCGCCGCCGCGTGCGTGCGGGCTATGTCGAACGCCAGGGCCGGCTGGCCGTGGCCGATGCCGGAGCGTTCCTAGAGGACCCGCTGAACCTGCTGCGCATCTTCGAAGAAGCGTTGCGCACCGGGCTCTTGCTGCATCCCGACGCGATGCGTCTTATCGCCGCGAGCCTGCACCGGTTCGATGCGGCCCTGCGCGAGAACCCCGAGGCAAACCGCATCTTCCTCGACATGCTGCTGCGGCATGGCAACCCGGAACGGGCGCTCAGGCGGATGAACGAACTGGGCGTGCTCGGCGCATTCATCCCCGAATTCGGGCGCATCGTTGCGATGATGCAGTTCAACGTCTACCACCACTACACGGTGGACGAACACACCATCCAGTGCATTTCCGTGCTGGCGCAGCTCGAACGCGGGGAACTTACCGAGACGCTGCCCATCGCCACCCGCATCCTTGAGGACGGCATCAACCGGCGGGTCCTCTACGTGGCGCTCCTGCTCCACGACATCGGCAAGGGCGGCACCGAGGACCACGCGGTGGCCGGCGCCAGGATCGCGCGGCGGCTGGCGCCGCGGCTGGGCCTGAACGCGGAGGAGGCCGAGACGGTGGAGTGGCTCGTGCGCTACCACCTGCTGATGTCCGACATGGCACAGAAGCGCGACCTCGCCGACCCGCGCACGGTGCGCGACTTCGCAAAGGCGGTGCGGACGCGCAAGCGCCTGGATCTGCTGACAGTCCTGACGGTCTGCGACATCCGCGGCGTCGGCCCCGGAACCTGGAACAACTGGAAGGCCATGCTGCTGCGCCAGCTCTACCGCCAGACCTCCGAGGCGCTGGAGACCGGGCTGGAGGACCTCAACCGCGAAAAGCGCGAGAGCGAGGCCAAGCGCGCCCTGCGCCGGGCGCTGAAGGACTGGAGCCGGGCCGACCTGCGCGCCGAGACCGCGCGGCATTACGGCCCCTACTGGCAGGGCCTGCCCACCGAGACGCATGTGCTCTTTGCAAAGCTGCTGCGCGACATCGGCACCGACGAGATCCGCATCGACCTGACCCTGGACGAGGGCCGCGACGCCACCCGCGCCTGCTTTGCGCTGTCTGACCACCCGGGCGCCTTTTCCCGCCTCGCCGGCGCATTGGCGCTGGTCGGCGCCAACGTCGTGGACGCCCGCACCTACACCTCCAAGGATGGCTTCGCCACGGCGGTGTTCTGGATCCAGGACGCCGACGGCCACCCCTACGAGGCCACCCGCCTGCCCCGCCTGCGCAAGATGATCGCCCGCACCTTTGCCGGAGAGGTGGTGGCCGGCGATGCACTGCAATCCCGAGACAAGCTCAAGCGCCGCGAGCGGCCCTTCCGCATCCCCACCTCGATCACGTTCGACAACGAGGGGTCGGACCTCTACACGCTCATCGAGGTCGACACCCGCGACCGCCCGGGCCTTCTCTACGACCTTACCCGGACGCTGGCGGAATCGAACATCCAGATCGCCTCGGCGGTGGTCGCGACCTTCGGAATGCAGGCCGTGGATACCTTCTATGTCAAGGACATGTTCGGCCTGAAACTCCACGCCCGCGCCCGCCAGGAAGCACTGGAACGCAAGCTCCGCGCCGCCATCGCCACCGGCGCCGAACGCGCGGCCCGCTGAACTCCGGCGACCGGCACCCTCCCCCGGAAGAGGGCCGAGTGGAGAAAAGGACCACCGGATCCAGCGGAGGGTCGTCACCCAACCCCAAGGTCAGCGAGGACTGACAATTGAACGGGTGAGTCTGACCAACCTAGCCAGCCGCATCGGCCCCGCCCGCCTCGACGAGTGGCAGCCCCGGGCCTGACCGCATGCGATGCACGCGCCGCGGGGACGAGGCTTCCGATCGCGCGCGCGAGGACCAGGCCCCGCCTTCGTTGGTTGACCATGCGGATCAGGTGTCAATCAGCACTGCAACGGAACCCCTTCGGGGCCGGCGCCCGGTCTCGCTGCGGCGTGGGCATGCGTTGGGACGATCACGCACTTCACGCCGATGATCAGCCGAAGCCGCCTGGCCGCCCGCGGACCGCCACCGGACCGGCGCCCGCGCGGGCCGGGGGCGCGGACGGCGCTTCCAGTTCGGACAGGATGGGGCAGTCGGGGCGGTCGTTGCCGTGGCAGCAGGCGGCGAGGGTTTCGAGGGTGGAGGCCATGTCCTCGAGTTCGCGGATCTTCTGGCGGAGGTCGGCGACGTGGGACAGGGCGAGGCGCTTGACGTCGGCGCTGTGGCGGTCGCGGTCGCGCCAGAGGCCGAGGAGCTCGCGGATGCCCTCGACGCTGAAGCCGAGGTCGCGGGCGCGGCGGATGAAGCGCAGCATGTGAACGTCCTGATCGGTGTAGACCCGGTAGCCAGCGGCGGTGCGGGCGGCCGGCGGGATCAGAGCGGTGTCCTCGTAGTAGCGGATCATCTTGGCCGAGACGCCGGAGGCCTTCGCCGCGTCGCCGATGTTCATGGTGCCCGGTTTCATGCTCGCACCTCCTGCAGGGGCGGTGTCCAGCGACGCAGGCGCAACGCGTTGGCTAGCACGCAGACCGAGGACAGCGCCATGGCGCCGGCGGCGAAGATCGGCGAGAGCAGGATGCCGAAGGCGGGCCACAGCACGCCGGCCGCCACGGGGATCAGGGCGGTGTTGTAGGCAAACGCCCAGAACAGGTTCTGCCGGATGTTGCGGATCGTCGCCTTCGACA
This sequence comes from Paracoccaceae bacterium, assembly GCA_007121055.1. Classification (GTDB taxonomy): domain Bacteria; phylum Pseudomonadota; class Alphaproteobacteria; order Rhodobacterales; family Rhodobacteraceae; genus Rhodobaculum. The sequence goes on from SKMM01000234.1 coordinate 15,279, forward strand.
GCGCGATCGCGTTCGGCACGCCGCCGAGCGCGCCCGACATCAGCACCACGTCGGC
>SKMM01000275.1 GCA_007121055.1 Paracoccaceae bacterium
GAACACCTCCGCCCCCGCCGCCGTCAGCCCGGTGGCGCCGCGCGCCCCATGGGTCACCACCACCAGCGCAGGCCGCCTCCCCGGGCAGCGCAGTCCGCGGGCCGCCGTCAGCGGATCGCCGGGCGGCCCCAGCCAGGCCAGATCGGCCTCCGACAGCTTGACGATGTCCGACAGCGCCATCAGCCGGCGCAGCCGGGCGCGCACCGCCGCCGGATCCGCCAGCAACGCCGGGCGGATGTTGGGGTCGAGCACCCGCACCCGCCCGCAACTCGGATCGGCCGCCAGCGCCTCCAACACCGCCCCCGAAGGCTCCTGCACCACCCCGAGCCCGCCTAGGACGAGGGCCGTTGCGGCCTCTGGCACCGCCGGCGGCCGGGCATCCTCGGCCGCCGTGCCGGCCGCATAGAGCCGCACGCCTCCGTCCGGCTCGACGAAGGCGACCGTACTGGAAAGGCCCGACCGGCGCGCGGCCGAAACATCGACATGCGCCGCCCGCAGGGCTTGCGCCAGCAGCGTCCCGAAGGGGTCGGTGGACAGCGCCCCGCAAAACCCCACCGGGCTGCCCAACCGACCCAGCGCGATGGCCGTGCCCAGCGCCACGCCCGCGGGCTCGGCCACGAAGGCCGCCCGACCGTCCGCGGCCCTGGCCGGAACCATCTCCACCACAGCGGTGCCGCAGCACAGGATCATACGCCCCCCTCGCCCCAGCGATCCGCTCCGGCAAGCCACGCCCTAGCCCGCGCGTGCAAGCATGCGCCGCGGCCATGGCCTGAAACGCGACGATCCGCCGCAGCGGCTTGAGCCGCGCGACCCCGCCGATCACATCTGGAATGCCCGGAAAAACATGGAAAATGGATTTGTGACATGGTCGATAAAACTCCCGTATCGGGCCTCTGGCCCCAGATGTTCGAACCCTTCCGCAACATGGGCGCGCGGCTGGCGGACTGGATCGCGCCGGCCTCCGAAGCCTCGTCCGACGACCGCGCCTACCGCATCGCGCTGGAACTGCCCGGCGTGGCCGAAGAGGACATCCACCTCAGCATCGACGGCGGCGTGGTGACGGTGAAGGGCGAGAAGAAGACGGAACGCGAGGAGACGGGCGACACCTGGTACTTCAGCGAGCGCCAGTTCGGGTCCTTCTCGCGCAGCTTCCGCCTGCCGCCCGACGCCGACGAGGCCGCCGTCAGCGCGGACCTCAAGGACGGCGTGCTGACCGTGACGGTGCCGCGCCGCAAGCCGGCGGCCGAGACGCCGCGCCGCGTGCCCATCGGGCGCGGCTGAGCGCCCCGGGGCCGCGGGCTTCCGGCCGCGGCCCTACCCCTCCAGCCCCCCCATCCGGCAGATCAGCGCCCATTCATCGGGCCGCACCGGCTGCACCGACAGCCGCGAGTTGTTCACGAGCACCATCTCGGCCAGCGCCGGCTCGGCGCGGATCTCCGACAGGGGCACGGCCCGCGTCAGGGCCGTCACCGCACGGATGTCCACGCACTCCCACCGGGGATCGTCGGTGGTGGGGTCGGGATGCGCCTCAGCGATGACCTCGCAGATGCCCACCACCGCAGGCGCCTGCCGCGAGTGGTAGAAGAACGCCCGGTCCCCCACCGCCATCGCCCGCATGTTGTTGCGCGCCTGATAGTTGCGCACCCCGTCCCAGGGCTCCCCCGCCGCCCCCTTCGCCACCAGATCGTCCCAGGAGAACACGTCGGCCTCGGATTTCATCAGCCAGTGCGCCATCAGCCGATCACCTTCTTCCAGCGGTGCAGGGTCACGGTCTCGAAAAGCCCCGCCAGGTGATAGGGGTCCTGCGCGCCCCATTGGGTCGCGGCCTCCCGGTCGGCCACGTCGAGGATGATGAGCGAGCCGATCATCGCCTCGTCATCGTCCAGCAAAGGGCCCGCCTGCACCACCACCCCGGTCTCGGCCACATAGGCCAGATGGGCCGCGCGGGTGTCGCGGCGCAGGTCGCCGGATCCCGGCTTGTCGTGGCAGATCAGGGCGTAGAGAGGCATGGTCATTCCTCCTTGAGGGGACGGTTGAAGATGGCGGCGATGGCGTCCGGAACGCGCATTTCGCCCGCGCAGATGGCCGCGACCGTGGCCGCCAGCGGCATGTCGACGCCCAACCGCGCGGCGAGCGCCCGGGTGGCGGTGGCGGTGGCGATGCCCTCCACCGTGACGCCGGGCGCGGGCGGGTGCCCCTCGCCCAGCGCCAGCCCATGCGCGAAGTTGCGCGACCGCGGGGAGGTCGCGGTGAGGACGAGATCGCCCAGCCCCGAAAGCCCCGCCAGCGTCTCGCGGTGGGCGCCGAGGGCCTGCGCCAGCCGCACCATCTCGGCGTGCCCGCGGGTGATGGTGGCCGCCCGCGCGCTCTCGCCCAGACCGGCGCCGAGCACGATACCGGCGGCCAGCGCCATAACATTCTTGAGCGCGCCGCCCAGTTCCGCGCCAGTGACGTCGGTGGTGCGATAGGGGCGCAGCGCCGGCGCGGCGAGCGCCGCCTGCAGCCGCGCACCGGCCTCCGCATCGGCGCAGGCCAGTGTCAGCGCCGTGGGCAGGCCACGGGCAATGTCGGCGGCAAAGCTCGGCCCCGTCAGGACCGCGGGCGTCGCCGCCGGGCAGGTCCGGGCGATCAGCGCGGAGGGGCCGAGCAGGGTCGCAAGGTCGATCCCCTTGCAGCAGGCCACGAGCGCCCGCCCGTCGAGCCTCGCGCGATGCTCTTGCAGCGTGGAGGCCAGCGCTTGCATGGGCGCCGCAATGAGCACGATGGGCGAGGAGAGGGCATCGGGGTCGCCGGTGACCCGCAGCGCCTCGGGAAGGGCAACGCCGGGCAGACGGGCGCGGTTTTCCCGCGCAGCCTGCATCGCGGCGGCCCCTTCGCGGGCCCACAGCGTGACAGGCCCGCGCCCGGCCAGCGCCACCCCCAGCGCCGTGCCGAACGCCCCGGCGCCGAGCACGCAGATCTCCGGGGGCGCGGTCATGGCTGGAGACCACAGGGCATTGGGGTAGGGCCGGCGGCGGACAAGGTTTCAGGAGCCGGGGTTTCGGGGGCCGCGATCCCGAGGCTTGCAGGCTTCTCCGAGTGCCGGGTGTCCGGCGCAGCAGCAAGCCAGCGCCACGCGCAACGCCGGGTAGGCGCGGGCCAAGCCTTGCCAGGCCGAGCTGGCGCGCACCGGTCGAGCGCAGGGCAGGTCGAGGGCCGGTCCACAGGCACAGCGGCCGGGGGGGGCACCGCGCGGCTTGCCCGCGCCGGCGCCGAGGGGGCTCGATGCCCCCGAGGCGCCGGGCCCCGGCATCGGGACGGAGGGCGGTCCGAGGGGGCGCGACCGCTCATCCCTCCATCTCCGCCAGTTGCGCAGCCTGATCATGGGCGGTCAGCGCGTCGATGACCTCCGACAGGTCGCCCGAGAGGACGTCTTCCAGCCGGTAGAGGGTGAGGTTGATACGATGGTCGGTCAGCCGGCCTTGCGGGAAATTGTAGGTGCGGATGCGCTCGGATCGGTCGCCCGAGCCCACCTGGGCGCGGCGGGCGCTGGCGCGGTCGGCAGCGGCGCGGCGGCGTTCCAGGTCGAAGAGGCGGGCGCGCAACACCTCCATGGCCAGCGCACGGTTGGCGTGCTGGGATTTCTCCGAACTCGTGACGACGATGCCGGTGGGCAGATGGGTGATGCGCACGGCCGAATCGGTGGTGTTGACATGCTGCCCGCCGGCGCCGCTCGCACGCATCGTGTCGATGCGGATCTCGGACGGGTCGATGGCCACGTCCACCGCCTCGGCCTCGGGCAGCACCGCCACCGTGGCGGCCGAGGTGTGGATGCGCCCGCCGGACTCTGTCTGCGGCACCCGCTGGACCCGGTGCACGCCAGATTCGTATTTCAGCCGCGCATAGACGCCCTCGCCCTTGAGGCGCAGCACCGCCTCGCGCACGCCGCCCAGTTCGGTCTGGGCGAGGTCCACGACGGTGGACTCCCAGCCCTGCGCCTCGGCAAAGCGCTGGTACATGCGCAGAAGGTCGGCGGCGAAGAGGGCGGCCTCCTCGCCGCCCGTGCCGGGGCGGATCTCGACGATGGCCGGGCGGGCGTCGGCCGCGTCCCGCGGCAGCAGCGCCAGCCGCAGCGCCTGCTCCAGAGCGGGAAGCTCGGCGCGCAGGCGCGCAGCCTCCTCCTCGGCCAGATCGCGCATCTCCGGGTCGGCGCGCAGGGCCTCGGCTTCGGCCAGGGCCCCGCGCGCGGCCTCCCAGGCGGCGATCTGGGCCACTACGGGCTTCAGCCGCGCGTATTCCCGCGACAGCTCGGCGATCTCGTCGGGGCTGGCGCCAGCCCCCAGCCGCGCCTCGAGGAACTCGAAGCGGCGGGAGATCTGATCTAGGGTGTCGCGCGGCAACATCTCGCCATCTGCCCGCCGTCGGGGGGCGTGGTCAAGCCACGCGGCCCACCGGTGGCGCAACCCCGGGCTCACCTGCCGGTGCGGTGTCGGCCGCCACCGCAGCACGCGCGGCGGCGAGCCCCGCGGCATGGGCGATAAGCGCCGC
>SKMM01000112.1 GCA_007121055.1 Paracoccaceae bacterium
AGCGGGCGGCGCTCTGCGGCGGCGGGGGGCGGGCTGCGCAGGCTGCGGGCGGGGCCGCGCGGCAGAGGGCGGCCGTCGAGGGGCCGGCCGAAGGCGTCGACTACGCGGCCGATCCAGCCGTCATGGGGGTGGATGTCGGAGCGGCCGACGAGTTCCACGGCCTCGCCGATGGCGGCGCCTTCGAGCGCCTGGTCGGGCATGATGCCGGCGATCCCGGGGGAGAGCCGTGTGACCTCACCCCCGATTCGCACCGCGCGGGCGGGGCCGATGAGAACACGGTCTCCCAGCCGCGCAGTGTGCGACAGTCCCGTCACCTGCAGCATGCCGCGTCCGATCTCGGCCACACGGCCGATCACGCTGGTGTGGCGGACAGCCCTGATATCGGCTGTCAACGTCTCGAACCCGTCCATTCTGGACCCTCCATGCCCGGGCCAACTCATCGGCCCCGATTGAACGGTTCATAAACGAATCAGCCTTAAGCATCGGTGCATCAGGTCGAGGGAGAAGCCCCGATGTTCGAACCACTCGCCATCTCAGGGATGGCCCACGCGATGGCCGCCCACGCCTCTGCCCGGCAGGGGGTGATCGCCGCCAATGTCGCCCATGCCGACACGCCCGGCTACCGCGCCCGGGATGTCGAGCCCTTCACCGAAACCTTCCGCCGTCTGCAGACCCAGCCGCCGCGCACGCCCGCAGCGCCCCGGCTGCTGCCGGTGGCCCCTGGCGCCGCGCTTTCGCCCAACGGCAACTCCGTTTCGCTGGAGGTCGAGATGATGAAGGCGGTGGAGGCGCGCCACCAATTCGACATGGCGCTCACCATCACCCAGAGCGTCGGCGGCATCATCCGCACCAGCCTCGGCCGCTGAGGAGCCTCCCGATGAACGATCTGATCCGCACCCTGGCCGTCTCGGCCTCGGGAATGGAGGCGCAGTCGCAGCGGCTGCGGCATGTCTCCGAGAACATCGCCAATACCGACACGCCGGGCTACCGCCGCAAGACCGTGGACTTCATGTCCGCGCTGCGCACGGGCGACCCCGACGAGGCGGTGCGGGTGGGGCCGGTGCGGCTCGACCGGCGCGAATTGCCAATGATTTACGATCCCGGCCACCCGCTGGCCGACGAGAGCGGCCATTACCAGGGTTCCAATGTGGACCTCGTGGTGGAGATCGCCGACGCCCGCGAGGCGCAACGCAGCTATGAAGCCAACCTGCGGCTGTTCGACCAGGCGCGACAGATGTCGTCGTCCCTGCTCGAACTGCTGCGCCGCTGAAGGAAGCAACCATGGAGATCCGTTCCGCCGCCGCCGCATTCAATTATGGCGCGGCCAGGCCGGCCACCGCCCCCCGCCCGAAAGACGCCGACGGCCCCGGCCAGGCGATGGCGAAGGCCGCGACTTCCTTCGCCGAGACGCTTCAGCGTGGCGAGGACACAGCGCGCGCGGCCATGACCGGCGGGGTCGACGCCCATGCGCTGGTGCGCGCGCTGTCGGAGACGCAGCTTGCCGTGGAGACGGTGGTGACCGTGCGCGACCGGGTCGTGGAGGCCTATCAGGAAATCCTGCGGATGCCGGTGTGATGCGATGACCGAGGCGATGTTCTTCGACACGCTGCGCCAGGGGCTTTGGATCGGGGTGATGATCTCGGCGCCGATCCTGACCGTGGCGCTGCTGGCCGGCGTCGGGGTGGGCCTGTTCCAGGCGCTGACCTCGGTGCAGGAAATGACGCTGACCTTCGTGCCCAAGCTCCTCGCCATCCTGATCGTGTTCTGGGTGACCATGAGCTTCATGACGAGCGCGCTGGTGGATTTCTTCACCGGCCGCATCGTGCCCCTGATCGCGGGAGGCTGAGCGATGGACAACCCCGCCTACGTGGTCCTGACGCGCCAGTCCGGCCTGATGGCCGACATGCAGGCCGTCGCCCACAACATGGCCAACCTCGCCACCGCCGGCTACCGGCGCGAGGGGGTGCTGTTTTCCGAATATGTCCGCGCGATGGAAGGCGGCGCGCCCTCGCTGTCGATGGCCTCGGCCACCGTGCGGCACACCTATACCCATGCCGGCGCGCTGGAGGCGACCGGAGGCAGCTTCGACGTCGCCATCGAGGGAGAGGGGTATTTTCAGGTCCAGACACCGGATGGCGAGCGGCTGACGCGCAACGGGTCCTTCCGGCCCAACATGGCCGGGGAACTGGTGACCCCCGACGGGCATCTGGTTCTCGACGCCGGAGGCGCGCCGATCTTCGTGCCGCCCGATGCGCGCAGCGTCGGCATCGCCCCGGACGGCACGATCTCGGCCGACGATCTGCCGCTGGGCCAGCTTGGCGTGGTGCGCCCCGTCGACCCGCTGACGCTGCGGCGCGAGGCCGGCGTGCTGATGCGCATCGACGGCCCGGTGGAACCCGTACCGGAGCCCGCGGTGGTGCAGGGCTATCTGGAGGGCTCCAACGTGGATCCGATGTTCGAGATGGCCCGCATGGTCGCGGTCAGCCGGGCCTACGAGATGGGCCAATCCTTCCTCGACCGCGAGGACGAGCGCATCCGCGCCGTCGTCCAGACCCTGGGGCGGTCGTGACGCCGCCCCCGACGCCCCCGCCACCGGGCGCGCGCCCCCACCGCGCCCGCCATGACACCGGTGAGGGCAACACCCCGCCGGTCTGACCCGGTCCTGCCGACCGCCCTCCGGCGGCGGACCCCGAATGTCCGCCGCGCGGACCTTGAGAGAGGAAACGCCATGCGCGCCCTGCAAATCGCCGCCAGCGGCATGCACGCCCAGCAGATGCGGGTCGATGTGGTCTCGAACAACCTCGCGAACATGTCGACCACCGGCTACAACCCGCGCCGGGCCGAGTTTGCCGACCTGCACTACCAGCAGCATGCCCGCGCCGGCACCATAACCGCCGCCGACGGCACGATGCTGCCGACCGGGGTGCAGCTGGGCCTCGGGGTGCGGTCCTCGGCGGTGACTGTCATGCTCGCACAGGGCTCCTCGGTGCAGACCGGCGGCGATCTGGACATCGCCATCGAGGGGCGCGGCTATCTGGAGGTGCAGCTGCCCGGGGGCGGCGTGGCCTATACCCGCGACGGCGGGCTCAAGCGCTCGCCCGACGGGCTGATCGTGACCTCGGAGGGGCATGAGGTGGCGCCCGGCATCGTCATCCCGACCGACGCCCGCTCGATTTCCATCAATGCCGCAGGCGAGGTCTGGGCATATTTCGCGGACCAGGTCCAGCCCGAGCAGTTGGGTCAGTTCGTTCTGACGAGCTTCACCAACGAAAAGGGGCTGGAGGCGATCGGCTCGAACATGTTCCTGGAGACCGAGGCCTCCGGCCCCGCCCTGCCCGGGAACCCGGGCGAAGACGGGCTGGGCATGCTGCGCCAGGGTTATCTGGAGGAAAGCGCCGTGGATGCCGTGCGCGAGGTCACCGAACTGATCAAGGCGCAGCGCGGCTACGAGCTCAACGCCAAGGTCATCACCGCCGCCGACCAGATGCTCGGCGCGACCGTGCAGGTGCGCTGATGGACCCTGCGCTCCACGCCACGACCCCGCTCCCGGCTCCGGCTCCGGCGCCCTGGACACCCCTCCCTGCCCTGCCTGGCCAACCGGCCCTTCATTCCCCGACCGCCCCGGCTTGGGCAGAACCGATCGGTGGGCCCTGCGCGGGGCCGCGCGCCGCGGTACCAGCCACCACGGGCGGGCGGGCGCGGTCCTTGACCGCCTGCGGGCGGCAGGCGCTGGCCCTCGGGGCCCTCGCCTTGCTCGCCGGGTTTGCGCCCGCCCCCCCGCTGGTGGCCGAAACGCTCGTGGCGACGCGCACGATCCGTCCTGCCACGCTCATCGGCCTGGCCGATGTGGCGTTGGTGCCCGAAACCCACCCGGGCGCGCTGAGCGACCCCGACGCGGTGCTGGGCAAGGAGGCCCGCGTCGCGCTCTATCCCGGCCGGCCCATCCGCCCCGGCGACGTCGGCCCCGCCGCCGTGGTGGAGCGCAACGGGATAGTGCCCCTGATCTACCGGCGCGGCGGCCTGATCATCCACGCCGAAGGCCGGGCCCTGGGCCGCGGCGCCCCGGGGGAGACGGTGCGGGTGATGAACCTGTCGTCCCGAAGCACCGTCAGCGGCGTGATCGGCGCCGACGGCACAGTCCATGTGGCGGGCTCGACCCGGCATGCCCCCTGACCCCTCATCCGATCCTGCGAGGCCCCATGCGACACGCCCTGATCCTCTCCCTCCTTGCTGCGACGACCGGCTGCGGCCAGCTCGCCTCGGTCGGACGGGCGCCCGAGTTCAATCCCCTCGAGGGCGGATTTGAGCACCATGCGATGTACACCCTGCCGCTTCCCGAGCGGACCGTCGCCGCGCTGCCCACCGACCGCGCCTCGCTGTGGTCGGCGGGCGAACGGTCTCTGCTGGGGGACCGCCGCGCGAGCCGGCGCGGCGACATCCTCACCGTGCTGATCGAGATCGATGACCGGGCGGAGATGTCCAACACTTCCTCCACGAACCGAACTGGCGATCAGAACCTCTCCATCGGTGCCTTCTTCGGCCTGCCCGAGCGGATCAACGAACGCCTGCCCGACGGCGCCTCGCTGGACCCGGCGGTGCGCACCAGTTCCAGCGGAGGCTTCCGCGGCGACGGGGCGACGCGGCGCAACGAGAAGCTGACGCTGCGGCTCGCCTCGACCGTGGTCGAGACGCTGCCGAACGGCGTGATGCGGATCGAGGGCACACAGGAGGTGCGGGTCAACAACGAGCTGCGCGAACTGGTGCTCACGGGCTATGTGCGCCCCGAGGACATCTCGCGGCGTAACGAGATCACCTATGACCGGATCGCCGGCGCACGCATCGCCTATGGCGGTCGCGGCATCATCAGCAACGTCCAGCGGCCGCGTTGGGGACAGGAGGTCACCGACATCCTGCTACCGTTCTGAGCCATGGGACGTCTCTCGATCCCCCTGCTTGCGCTCCTGGGCCTCGTGGCCGGGGCCGCGGCCGGCGTGGCGCTGAAGCCAGCGCCCCCGCCCCCCGAGGGGGGTAAGGAGCCCCGGCCCCTCCGTGCCTCCCACGGAGCGCCTTCGGCGTTCCATGCGATGGAGAGTCACTTCGTCGTGCCGCTGCTTGGACCCGAGCGCACCCGCGGGCTGGTGATGCTGTCGCTGGGGCTCGAGGTGCCCGATGGGGAACTCGCCACCCTGCGGGCGCTGGAGCCGCGGCTGCGCGACGCCTTCCTGCGGGTGTTGTTCGACCATGCGAATTCGGGCGGCTTCGACGGACGGTTCACATCGTCGGGCCAGATCGACAACCTGCGCGCGGCGCTGCGGGAAACGGCGCAATCCATGCTGCCCGACATCCGCGAGGTTCTCATCGTCGACATGATCCGACAGGACGCGTCAACGAACTGAAAAGAACTCCCAGCAGACGCCTCGGAGGGCCCGGTGCCGGAGCGGTCGCTGCGCGGAAGGGTGATGGTGCAGGCATCAGCCGGACGGGCGAGCCCAGCCGCGTCAGGGACATACTCAAGAGCGCAGCTTGGGCTCCGGCGATGCGATGGCAGAAAGGCGGACTTCCGCCGCCGCTTTGCAAAGGCAGCGCTTTCCACCGAAGGGTACCGGCTTGCCGACGCCACGCCGGCGCAGGGCGGCTGCGGTCGCGTCCATCAGATTGGGTGGCGCGTCGGGGATCAGCCGGGTGCAGATCCTTGGAGCCCTGCACGCCGGATCGGCGGCGACCAGCGCGCAGAAGGTGGCCGAAGCGGCTGGCCGCCCCGTCGGCACTCACCCATGCTGCAGGCCTGCCGCAGCTGCGGTTGGGCCTTGGGTCTGCGCAGAAACCAGGCGCAGTGCCGCCATTCCAGCGCTTGAGGCACGGCGCATTCGGACAGAACCGGGAAACCCTGCAGTGTGAGGGATGTGGCCCATCTGCCGGTCCGCTCTCAGGTCGTGCTGCGACAAGCTGCATGGCGCCGCACGGCAAGCCTGTTTGTCTCTTGCGGACTTTCCAGGGATCCCGTACCAGCGCAGGCGGGACACCCCTCCCCAACGAGGGGCGAATATCTGGAAGGATACCATGGACGATCTGACCCAACCGGCCGCGCGGCCGGCAAATTCGCGCTTCTCGTCCGGCCCCTGTGCCAAGCCCCCCGTCTTTCGCCTCGATGCCCTGTCCGACGCGCCGCTGGGGCGGTCGCACCGGGCGGCCGTGGGCAAGGCGCGGCTGAAGGCGGCCATCGACGGCACGCGCGAGATCCTGGGCGTGCCTGCGGACTATCGCATCGGCATCGTGCCCGCCTCCGACACCGGCGCCTACGAGATGGCGATGTGGACCATGCTGGGCGCCCGCCCGGTCGAGATGCTCGCCTGGGAGAGCTTCGGCGCGGGCTGGGTGACGGACGCGGTCAAGCAGCTCAAGCTCGACGCCCGGGTGTATGAGGCGCCCTATGGGCAGATCGTGGACCTTGCGGCCATGAACTGGGACGCGGATGTCTGCTTCACCTGGAACGGCACGACCTCGGGTGTGCGGGTGCCGTCGGGCGCGGTGATCCCCGCCGACCGAGCCGGGCTGACGCTGTGTGACGCGACCTCGGCGGCCTTCGCCATGGACCTGCCCTGGGACAAGCTGGATGTGACGACCTTCTCCTGGCAGAAGGTGCTGGGCGGCGAGGGCGCGCATGGGATGATCATCCTGTCGCCCCGCGCGGTGGAGCGGCTGGAGAGCTACACCCCGCCCTGGCCGCTGCCCAAGATCTTCCGCCTGACCAAGGGCGGCAAGCTGATCGAGGGGATCTTCAGGGGCGAGACCATCAACACCCCCTCGATGCTCTGCGTTGAGGATTACCTGCTGGCGCTGGACTGGGCGCGGTCGATCGGCGGCCTGCCCGCGCTGATCGCGCGGACCGAGGCCAATGCGGCGGCGGTGGCGCGCTTCGTCGCGGCCACGCCGGGGATCGAGAACCTGGCAGAGGATCCGGCGACGGCCTCCACCACCTCGGTCTGCCTGCGCTTCACCGATCCGGGCATCCGCGACGCGGCCGCCTTCGCCAAGGCGGTGGCCAAGCGGCTGGAGGCCGAGGGCGTGGCGCTGGACGTGGGCGCCTATCGCGACGCGCCGCCGGGACTGCGGATCTGGTGCGGTGCAACGGTCGAGACCGCCGATGTCGAGGCGCTCATGCCCTGGATCGGCTGGGCCATGCGCGCCGAACTGGCCGCGCAGACCGCCGAGGCCTGAGCTTCCCCCCTTCGACATTCCGACCCGGGCCAGACCACCCGGGCCATCCCCCATTCTCACAGGAGCGCCCAATGGCACCTCGTGTTCTCGTCTCCGATGCGCTGTCGGAAACCGCCGTGCAGATCTTCCGCGACCGCGGCATCGACGTCACCTTCGACCCCAGCCTTGGCAAGGACAAGGAGCGCCTGGCGCAGGTGATCGGCGACTATGACGGGCTGGCCATCCGCTCGGCCACCAAGGTCACCGAAAAGCTGCTGGCCCATGCGCCCAACATGAAGGTCGTCGGCCGGGCCGGCATCGGGGTGGACAATGTGGACATCCCCGCGGCCTCGAAACGCGGCGTGATCGTGATGAACACCCCCTTCGGCAACTCCATCACCACCGCCGAGCATGCCATCGCCATGATGATGGCGCTGGCGCGGCAGATCCCGGAGGCCAATGCCTCGACCCATGCCGGCAAGTGGGAGAAGAGCCGCTTCATGGGGGTGGAACTTACCGGCAAGACGCTGGGGCTGATCGGCTGCGGCAACATCGGGTCGATCGTGGCCGAGCGCGCGCTGGGGCTGCGGATGAAGGTGCTGGCCTACGACCCGTTCCTGGGCGAGGAGCGGGCCGTGAAGCTGGGCGTGCACAAGGTGGAGCTGGAGGAGCTGATCGCGCGGGCCGATGTCATCAGCCTGCACGTGCCCCTGACCGACAAGACCCGCAACGTGCTGTCGGCCGAGGCGCTGGCGAAGACCAAGAAGGGCGTGCGGATCGTGAACTGCGCCCGCGGCGGGCTGATCGACGAGGCGGCGCTGGCCGAGGCGCTGAAATCCGGCCATGTGGCCGGTGCCGCGCTCGATGTCTTCGCGGTGGAACCTGCCACCGACAGCCCGCTGTTCGGGATGCCCAATGTGGTCTGCACCCCGCATCTGGGCGCCTCCACCACCGAGGCGCAGGAAAACGTCGCGCTGCAGGTGGCCGAGCAGATGGCGGATTATCTGCTGACCGGCGCGGTGTCGAACGCGCTGAACATGCCGTCGGTCACCGCCGAGGAGGCCGCGGTGATGGGGCCGTGGCTGAAGCTTGCCGCCCATCTGGGGGACTTCATCGGGCAGATGACGGACGAGCCCATCGAGGCGCTGAACATCCTCTATGACGGCACCGTGGCCGAGATGAACCTCGACGCGCTGAACTGCGCGGTGATCGCAGGGGTGATGCGCGCGGCGAACCCGGACGTGAACATGGTGTCGGCCCCGGTGATCGCGCGCGAACGCGGCATCCAGCTGTCGACCACACGGCAGGAGAAATCGGGCGTCTTCGACGGCTACATCAAGGTGACGGTGGTGACGGCCGACCGCGAGCGGTCGCTGGCGGGCACGGTATTTTCGGACCACAAGCCGCGCTTCATCCAGATCAAGGGCATCAACATCGACGCCGAGGTGGGGGCGCACATGCTCTATACCACCAACGAGGACGTGCCGGGCGTCATCGGTACGCTGGGCACAACGCTGGGGCGCAACGGGGTGAACATCGCGAACTTCACGCTGGGGCGTAGCGCGCAGGGGCGCGACGCCATCGCGCTGCTCTACCTCGACGAGACACCGCCGCAGAAGGTGCTGGACGAGCTGCGCGACACCGGGCTCTTCCGCCAGATCCGGCCGCTGCAGTTCGACATCGGCTGATCTGAGCCGGTGCGCGCGGGGGCCTGTCCTCCGCGCGCGCCATGCGCTAAGCCCCGTGCAGGACTGTCGCAAATGGGGCCTGCATGCTCGGCACCGTCGAACTTCCGATCTGGCTCTTCGTCCTGATCGTCGCCTTCGCGGCGGTGACATTTGCGTCGCATTTCCTGTTTCCCTCGGTCCGCTGGTTCTTTCGCCGGCGGATGGAGCGGGCTGTGGCCGAGCTGAACAAGCGGCTCGAACGCCCGATCCAGCCCTTCAAGCTAATGCGCCGGCAGGACATGATCGTGCGGCTGATCTACGATCCGCAGGTGATGGAGGCGGTGGTGGAGCATGCCCATGAGCAGGGCGTGCCGGAATCCGTCGCCTTCCAGACCGCGCGGCGCTATGCGCGCGAGATCGTGCCGTCCTTTTCCGCGGCGACCTATTTCGGGCCGGCGCTGCGGCTGGCGCGGGGGCTGAGCCGGGGCCTTTATGAGGTGCGGCTGGGGCATTACGACGAGGCGGTGCTGCGCGACATCGACCGCCGGGCCGCGGTGGTGTTCGTGATGAACCACCGCTCCAACATGGATTACGTGCTGGTCACCTATCTGGCCGCCGACCGCTCGGCGCTGTCCTATGCGGTGGGGGAATGGGCCCGCGTCTGGCCGCTGCAGAGCCTGATCCGGGCCATGGGGGCCTATTTCATCCGCCGCCGCTATCGCAGCCCGCTCTACCGCCGGGTGCTGGCGCGCTATGTGCAGATGGCCACCCATGAAGGCGTCACCCAGGCGATCTTCCCCGAGGGGGGGCTGAGCCTCGATGGCCGGGTGGGCGCGGCCAAGAAGGGGCTGCTGCATTACATCGTGTCGGATTTCGACCCCGCCGACGGGCGCGACGTCGTGTTCATCCCGGTGGCGCTGAACTATGACCGGGTGCTGGAGGACCGGGTGCTGCTGGAGGCCGCGGCCTCGGGCGAGCGGCGGTTCCGGGCGCGACTGACCGAGGCGGCAGGGTTCCTGTGGCGCATCATCTGGCAGCGGCTGCGCGGGCGGTTCCGGCGCTTCGGCTATGCCGGCGTCAGCTTCGGCGCGCCGCTGTCGCTTGAGGGGTTCCTGCGCGACAATCCCGGGGCGCGGACGGACGCGCTGGCGGCCGCGCTGATGGGGCGCATCCGCGCGGCGGTGCCGGTGCTGCCGGTGCCGCTGGTGGCCGCGGCGCTGCACCGTGCCGAGGGCCCGCTGCAGACCGAGGCCGTCATCGCCCGGGCCGAAACCTGGGTCGCCGAGTTCCTGCGCGCGGGCTGCCAGGTGCATCTGCCCGACGGCTCGGTCGAGGCGGCGGTGCGCGAGGGGCTGGAGGCGCTGGCGATCCGGCGCATCGTGGGCGAAGGCGCAGGCGGCTGGCGCGTCGTGCCGGGCGAGGAACCGGCGCTGGCGTTCTACGCCGCCTCCATCGCGCATCTGGTGGATGCGGTTGCGGCATTGCCCACCGCCGAAGCCCCCTCCCCCACCGAGATGCGGCCCGCGGCCGAGGTGTGAGAGAGACATAAAGTTTCACCCAAGGCGTGACGTGTATTGCATTGTTGCGCACCCGCCGGTATCTGGGGGGCAAAGCCCGTGGCGATTCTGCGCTGCGGCGAACCCCTGCGCCCCGCGCCCCAGCCAAGGAGGACACCATGGCCCTCGACACCCAGCCGGCGATCGCCCCCTATGACGCGCCGCAAAAGGACCTCTACGAGCTGGGCGAGATGCCGCCGCTGGGCCATGTGCCCAAGCAGATGTACGGCTGGGTGATCCGCCGCGAACGCCATGGCGAGCCCGACAAGGCGATGCAGGTGGAGGTCATCGACACGCCCGAGATCGACAGCCACGAGGTCCTCGTGATGGTGATGGCCGCGGGGGTGAACTACAACGGCGTGTGGGCCTGTCTGGGCGTGCCGGGCTCGGTCTTCGACGTGCACAAGCAGCCCTATGCGGTGCTAGGCTCGGACGCGACGGGGATCGTGTGGAAGGTGGGCGACAAGGTCACCCGCTGGAAGGTCGGCGATGAGGTCGTGATCCACTGCAACCAGGACGACGGCGACGACGAGGAATGCAACGGCGGCGACCCGATGCTGTCGCCCAGCCAGCGCATCTGGGGCTACGAGACCGCCGACGGCAGCTTCGCGCAGTTCACCCGCGTGCAGGCCCAGCAGCTGATGCCCCGCCCCCGCCACCTGACGTGGGAGGAGTCGGGCTGCTACACCCTGACCCTTGCCACCGCCTATCGCATGCTCTTCGGCCACCCGCCGCATGACCTGCAGCCGGGGCAGAACGTTCTGGTGTGGGGCGCATCGGGGGGCCTGGGGTCCTTTGCGATCCAGCTGGTGAACGCCGCGGGCGGCAATGCAATCGGCGTGATCTCGGAGGAGGACAAGCGCGACTTCGTCATGGAGATGGGCGCCAAGGGGGTGATCAACCGCAAGGAGTTCACCTGTTGGGGCCAGCTGCCGCAGGTCGGCAGCCCGGAATACGCCATCTGGCTGAAGGAAGCGCGCCGGTTCGGAAAGGCGATCTGGGACATCACCGGCAAGGGCGTGAACGTCGACATCGTCTTCGAACACCCGGGCGAGGCGACCTTCCCGGTGTCCTCGCTGGTGTGCAAGAAGGGCGGCATGGTGGTGATCTGCGCCGGCACCACCGGCTACAACTGCACCTTCGACGTGCGCTTCATGTGGAGCCACCAGAAGCGCCTGCAGGGCAGCCATTTCGCCCATCTCAAGCAGGCCAGTGCCGCCAACAAGCTGATGCTGGAGCGCCGCCTCGATCCCTGCATGTCCGAAGTGTTCCCTTGGAACGAAATCCCGGCCGCGCACATGAAGATGCGCCGCAACGAGCACAAGCCCGGCAACATGTCGGTGCTCGTGCAGGCCCCGCACACGGGGCTGCGCACCTTCGAGGACGCGCTGGAGGCCAGCCGCAAGCGCTGAGGGCGCGGGGGAGGCGGTCGGCCGCAGGGCCCGACGGTGGCGCCGTCGGGCCCTTTCCCATGGTCGGCTGCGACGGATGCCACCGCCGCTTTTGACGAAACCGAAACAGAGTGTTGCCGTTTACCCGGATAATCCTGCGGCGCAGGGCGTGATATTTTGAAATTGCTTCAAATTATGCGCAAGTCGAAGGGACGGCATGGGGCACGACTGGCTGTTCGAGGTGCTGGCCGACATGAAGGCCTATGCCGATCGCCATGGCATGGCGGAGTTGTCGACCAAGATCGCGGAGGCCGAGGAGGTCGCCCGCCACGAAGTCGCGCGCACCGACCCGCCCGGCGACTCGATCTCCAGCAAGCCCGCCCGCCGGGGCTGAGGAACGCGCGCCGGGTGTCGTCTGAAGGCAGGGCCTTCGTCGATGGGGAGCGGTTTGTCAGACAGGCGCGCAGGTTGGTCGGGCGTCGCATTGGCCAAGCGGCCAAACAGGCTGTTGAAATAGGGACCCCGACAGCACTTGGCGGGGACATTGCTCCTGTGCCTGCATCCGACCCTGATAAGGAGGGACGCGCCCGATCTTGGGAGACCGCGTCGCACCGCCGGGGCTTCGGTGCTTTATGCCGACCAGACACCTTCAGACGCCGAGCCACCTGCGACGGTACAATGCGACCTCCCCGGGGAGGATATTGACAAACCCATTTTCGGCACCCCCCTGAAGAACCCAAACAAAAGCCGTCTCAGGACCCAAAAAAGTGTGTCAGGGACCTGCCATGACACCTTGGGCGCCAGACGCGACACCCAAGGCCAATTTTCGGTCACATTCATGTGAAGACCACCCCTCAAGAACGGCCACCGCCTTCCGCAGATCATCAACCCGGAGGTGCGAGTACCGCATCAGCATGCTCATGTCGGCATGGCCCAAAAAAATTCAGCCACAACCCGATCCGCGACCCCCCTCTGCACGAGCAGGCTGGCAAAGGTATGCCGGGCATCATGCGGCCTCAGATCCTCCAGCCCGGCCTCCGTCCGGGCCTAGTGCCAGGGCCGGTTGAAGCGGCTGTTCGTCCAGGGCCGGCCCGTCTCATCGGCGAACACATAGGGCGACCGCTTGCCCCCCACGCGGCTGGCATCTTCCCACGCCTGCCGACGCCTCGCGATGATCCCCGGCATCGGCCCCATCAGCGGCACGCTGCGCTTCTTGAGCTTCTTGAGCCGCCCCTTCTTGCTGGCGTAGGTTACGTTGCCCTTCTCCAGATCGACGTTGTCCCGTGTCAGCTCCGCCACATCGGAGTACCGCCCCACGGTCCAGAACAGGGCCGTCACCAGATCCCGCACCTCCTCGCTCATGCACGCGAGCAGCCGGTCCCGTTCCTCGGGCGTCAGGTCGAAGGCCGCTGGGAGGATGCCGGGGAAGTGGTCCGCTTCCGCCCAGTCGGGGTACTCTATGACAGAGGTCCCATCGGTCGGCCCGCCGGTGATCCACATGATGAGGCGGGGGATCTGCCTGTTGCCCCAGCGCTAGCGGGGATAGTTCAGCTTTCCGGCCACGGCCCGCGCGGCGACCGGCTCCAGCCCGAAGCCGGCTATGGTCTTGCGCAGGTGAGCGCTTTCTCCGGCGGTCTGCTGCGCAGGCTTGCGAGCGGTGAGGTTGAAGGAAACCAGCGCCAGCGGGGGGCGCTGGGGCAGGGCGGCGAAGGCTTTCAGGCACGCCCGCGCCTCGGGCAGGTGGCTGCCATAGCGCACGGCAGCGATCAGCAGCGCGGTCCGGACCGGGTCGATGGCGGGCGGCTCGTCGCCGAGGCGGCGGGCGCTCTCGCCGGGCAGGCCGAGCCGGGTCAGGATACGGGCCGCGATGGTGAGGCTTTGGCCGTGAAGGCTGGCCACAAGGGTCTCGAATGGGGCGGTCATCGGCGCGCGTTCCTGATGCAGAGAGGGCCCGGAGCACCCCCGGGTCGTGTCTCGAAAGCTGCGGAAATCTTCTGGCGGCATGCTCCGGATATTTGGAGGGTCATTTTCTCGGGCGGCGCGGTCAAGGGGCATCGGCCCGATGGGCTGAGAGAGGGGCTGCCGACGCGGCTGGACCTTGCGCGGGCGCAGAGTGCAGTGCCGCGGGCGGCCGTTGCGAAGTGGGTGAAGGGGAGGTTCTGAGAGGGCAGGCCATCCGGATTTGCGGGCCAGCGCCGGGGACACGCGTTGCGGCTACTTCCCGGCGCCGGATCGTGCTACCCGTTGAGGAGCGCGGTGCGGGCTCGCCGTCGACCGTGCGCGACCCCCTTGAGCGGCCCGCTGCGGAGCGGCGTCGATCGGCGCGTCCCCAGACAGGAGAGACCGCCCCCATGGACCAGTTCCGGGCCATCTACACCTCGCGGCCCTTCGGCTTCGACGACTCCATCCTGAGCGGTATCCTGATGGACGCACGGCGCGCGAACACCCGTGACGGCATCACGGGCGCCCTGATCTGCCGCGCCGACATCTACCTGCAGTGGCTCGAGGGGCCCGCGGCGCAGGTCCGGGCCGCGATGGAGCGGATCGCGCGCGACGACCGCCATCTGGAGGTGAAGGTTCATCTCGCCGAACCCGTCTCCGGGCGGGTGTTCGGAGACCGGGCGATGCGCCACGATCCCGCGGCCACCTGGGTCTGGTCGCAGCGCGAGGTTGCCGACGGTGCCGTGGACCGCGCCGGCGCGGAGAAGATCACCGGCTTCTTCCTGCGGCTCCGTGACGGCAGCCGAGGGGGGGCGCCCGAGGATGGCTGACACATGGACGCCCCTTGCGAACTGGCCCGGCGGCGGATCGGCGTGGTATGCTCGCACACGCACGGAGCCGGAGGCACGGCAGTGACACCGCGCGGTCTGGTTGCGCTCGCCCTCGCCGCCGTCGTGAGCCTGTTGGCGGTGCCGGCGGCGGCCGAAGCCACTGTCGAAGCCACCGGGATCGAGGATTTCGCGATGCAGCCGGAGACCCGCTGGCGGTTCTTCACCGATGGGGTGATGGGCGGCTCCAACCGGGCGTGTGTGGAGGCCCCCTCGAATGCAAGCGGATTCTTGGGCTCGTTTAGGCATGTGATCAGGTGCGGTCGTGTGTCCGGCCTCGAAGATGCGGCCTGACATGTCCCGCGGGCCTTTATGGCGATATGCAGGTCAGGTTCAGTTCGGTTACCTGCGCTCGATTGCGCGCCGCCCGCAGTGCTGTTTCTCCCGACCCGGTCTCGTGACCGTGTGCCCTTACGTTCCCTCGCCCCCTCTCACATCCCGCGACAACCCGACGACGTCAGCATATGCGGCTGCCACCGCCGGATCCCTGTAGTTTTACCCTTCTGCAGCATGTGTAACCGCCCCATGCGCAAGAGGGTTTTTTGGAGCGGCATCTGGCGCGTCGTCGGGTGCTGACATGTGTCCGGCCTCTGTTGCGGCCATCGTCATGCCGCCGGCC
>SKMM01000289.1 GCA_007121055.1 Paracoccaceae bacterium
GATGGCGCCCCGGCCCCCGACCGCAGCCTGCGCGCCGCCGGCGACCGCCGCCTCGACCGCTTCGCAAGCTTCCTCGAACCCGCCGACGCCGAGGAGATGAGCGCTTCGCGCCTCAAGATGCTGCAGGCGGGCTACCGCGGCCGCCACGCCGTGCGCAGCTTCCACGCAACCCAGTTCGGCCTCGCGCTGGGCCTGCTTGCCGTGGGCGCGCTGTCGGCGCTGGTGCTGGGCGACGGCACCCCGCGCCATCTGCTCGTCCTGTGGATGGTCGGCCCCGCCATTCTGGGCTATCTTGCCCCCCCCTACTGGGTCGAACGCAGGCGCCAGGCCCGGCAGCAGGAGATCACCGAGGGCTTCCCCGATGCGCTCGACATGATGCTGGTGTGCGTGGAGGCCGGGCAGTCGCTGGACCAGTCCATCCTGCGCGTCGCGCGCGAAATGGAGCGCGGCTACCCCGCGCTCGCCGAGGAATTCGAGACCGTCGCGCGCGAGGTCAAGGCCGGCAAGGAGCGCATCGCGGTGCTGAAGGACATGTCCGAGCGCTGCGGCGTCGTCGACGTGCAATCCTTTGTCACCGTATTGGTGCAGTCCGCGACCTTCGGCACCTCCATCGCCGACGCCCTGCGCGTCTTCGCCGGCGAAATGCGCGACAAGCGCGTCATGCGCGCCGAGGAGAAGGCCAATGTCCTGCCAACCAAGCTCACGCTGGGCACCATGCTGCTGACGGTGCCGCCGCTCCTGATCATCCTCGTCGGCCCCTCGGTGGTGGGCATTGTCCGCGCGCTCGGCAGTTTCTGAGGCCCGCGCCCTCCTCGCGCTCGCGCTCGCCGCGGGCCTTGCCGGCTGCGGCCCGGCGCCGCTCGGCGGCGAATTCACGGGCCCCGCGCCCCCCCCTGGCACCCCTGCCGTGCCCGAGGCGGTGGACGGGCTCGAGGTCGGCCACCGCCTGATGGCCGCGGGCGAATACGATCTTGCGCTGCGGGCCTATCTGCGCGCAGCCAGCCAGCGCGGGGCCGATGTCGACATCCTCTCGGCCCTCGGCTCGGCCAATCTTCGCCTCGGCCGGCTGGGGCAGGCCGAGGACATGCTGCGCCGGGCGATCGACATGGACCAGACCTTCGTGCCCGCCTGGAACAACCTCGGCGTGGTCCTGCTGGAGACCGGGCGCGTCTCGGAATCCGCCATCACCTTCCGCACCGCCTTCGCCCTCGACGGTGGCCGCAGCGACATCATCGGCGAAAACCTTCGCAATGCTCTCGCAATGATGGAAAACGTAGAGTATGATTCGCCCATAGATAGTTCCGTGCGGCTGGTGCGGCGCGGTCAGGGCCGGTTCCTCGTCCTGACCACACCCTGATCCCCGGCCCCAAGCGGACCCGGATCGAGCAGAAAGGGATGCCCCCATGCGCCCCCCCCTTGCGCCGGCCCTGGGGCTGGCGGCGATCATGCTGACCGCCTGCGCCACCCGCGACGCGGAGGCCACCCGCGCGTTGCAGAGCCTCGAGGCCATCGACGACGCCAATCTCACCCAGCTGATGCTCGACGCCGGCGACCCGGCCGAGGCGGTGGCCCATTTCCGCCGCGCCCACGAGGCGCAACCCGACCGGCTGGACCTGCACCGCGGCCTGGCGCGCTCGCTGGTGCGCTCCGGCCGCCCGACCGAGGGCACGGCCCAGTGGCGCCGCATCGTCGAGCGTCCCGACGCCACCGATGACGACCGCGTGGCCCTCGCCGACGCGTTGATGCGCAGCGGCGACTGGCAGGCCGCCGCGGCCGAGCTTGACCGGGTCCCCCCCACTGTGGAGACCTTCGACCGCTACCGCCTCGAGGCCATGGTCGCCGACGCCCGCCAGCAATGGGATCGCGCCGACAGCTTCTACGAATCCGCCGCCGGCCTCACCACCCGCCCCGCCGCCGTGCTCAACAACTGGGGCTTTTCCAAGCTCAAGCGGGGGGATGCGCCCGGCGCCGAGCGGCTGTTCGCCGAGGCGCTGCGCCATGATCCGGGCCTGTTCGCGGCCATGAACAACCTCGCCATGGCCCGCGGCGCCCAGCGCAACTACACCCTGCCGCTGATCCCGATGGACCAGACCCAGCGCGCGCAACTCCTGCACACGCTGGCCATCACCGCCCTGCGCCAGGACGACATCGCCACCGCCCGCAGCCTGCTTCAGGAGGCCGTGGACACCCATCCGCAGCATTTCGACGTCGCCGTCCGCGCCCTGCGCGCGCTGGACACCGAGGCGTCGGGGTGAGTCTGGCGCTGCCGGCGCAGGCGGCGCTGTGGCTGCTGCCGGTGGCGCTGCCGGTGGGGCTGTGGGTGATGTGGTCGGACATGGCGCGCATGCGCATCCCCAACGCGGCGGTTCTGGTGCTGCTGGCCGGCTATGCGGGCCTCGGGCTCCTCGCGCTCGATCCTGCCGCCTGGGCCTGGGGCTGGGTGCGGGTAGCCGCAGTGCTGGCGCTCGGCTTTGCGCTCAACCTGCTCGGCCTCCTCGGCGCGGGCGACGCGAAATTCGCCGCCGCCATGGCCGCCTATGTGGCCGCCGGCGATCTCGGCGTCTTCGCGCTCTTGCTAGCGTTCGCGAGCCTCGCGGCGCTCGCCACCCACCGCACCGCCCGCGCACTGCCCGCGCTACGCGGCCTCGCCCCCGGCTGGCGGTCCTGGCAGCGGCGCGACTTCCCCCTCGGCCTTGGCCTCGGCTGGGCGCTCATCCTCTATCTCGCGCTGGCCGCCGCGGCCTGAGCGGTTCACGGTTTCGCAACCCTCCGCCCCCATGATGCCCCTCGCCGCGAACGGGGGGCCCATGACGATCCAGACCATGCCCGCGGGCACCGCACCGCCCAGCCCGCGCAGCCTCGACGACCTCGGCCTCGGCCCCGTCGTGCTGCGCGATCTGCTGATCAAGACCATGTTCCGCATGACGCTCGACAGCGTCGGCGACATTGCCCGCACCTGCGGCCTTCCCGTGCCGCTCGCGCAGGAGCTTGTGGACATGGCCCGCGGCCAGCTGTTGCTGGAGGCGACGGGGACGCTGCACGCCACCTCGCGGGGCGAGATGGCCTATCAGCTGACCGAAACCGGCAAGGCCCGCGCCCTCGATGCGCTGGCGCAGTCGGAATATTTCGGCGCCGTGCCGGTGCCGCTGGAGCAGTACGCCGCCCAGGTCGCCCGCCAGTCGGTGCGCAACATGGCCCTGACCCGCGCCCGTCTGGCCGAGGCGATGGGCGATCTGATCCTGCCCCCCGACCTGCTCGACAATCTCGGCCCGGCGGTGGGGGCGGGGCGGTCGATCCTGTTCTACGGCCCGCCCGGCAACGGGAAATCCTCCATCTCCAACGGCATCCGCGATGCGATGGGCGGGCATATCCATGTCCCGCGCGCCATCGCCCATGGCGGGCAGGTGATCACCGTCTACGACCCCATCGTGCACACCGCCCTCCCCCCGCCGGAAGAGGATCCCACCGCCCTGCGCCGCAGCGCGCAGCGCGCCGATGCGCGCTACGTCCTGTGCCTGCGGCCCACCGTGATCACCGGCGGCGAGCTCACCATCTCCATGCTCGATCTGACCTACAACCCGGTCGCGCGCACCTACCAGGCGCCGCTGCAGCTGAAATCCAACGGCGGCGTCTTCATCGTCGACGACCTCGGCCGGCAGGCCGAGCCGCCGCAGGCGCTGATCAACCGCTGGATCGTGCCGCTGGAGGGCGGGCACGACATCCTCGCCCTGCAGTCGGGCGAGAAGTTCCTGGTGCCCTTCGACACGCTGGTGATCTTCTCCACCAACTTCCACCCCAACGAGATCTTCGACCGCGCCGCCCTGCGCCGCATCTTCTTCAAGATCAAGATCGACGGCCCCTCCCGCGACGACTTCCTGCGCATCTTCACGCTGGTCGCCGCCAAGCGCGGGATCGAACTCGACGAGGCCGCCATCGACCACCTGATGCACACCCGCTTCGCCGAGATCGACCACGCCTACGCCAACTACATGCCGGTGTTCCTGATCGACCAGATGCTCTCCATCTGCCGCTTCGAAGGCATCCCCGCGCGCATGAGCCCCGCCCTCATCGACCGCGCCTGGGCCAACATGTTCGTCCGCGACGAGTCGATCCTCAAGTAACCCGGACCGGGACCCTGCCCCGGGGCCGCCGCCGCTCCCCTGTCCCCACGGCCCAGCGCAGCGGGCAGCCGATCCGGACGCCCCGGGCCGGGGGGGCGAGGGTCCCTCGGCAGAGCCAAGCGAGCACCGCCGAAGGGTGCCAGGGGGACGACCAGCCGGCCCGGCGCACTCCGGCCGAAGGTGCCGGCCCAACCCACCCGGTCCCGACCCGCCGACTGGGGCAGATGCGGCCCGGAATGTCCAGGTGTGCTCAGGCGGCGTCCCCGCGCCACAGCGCCTCCGCGCCCCGCGCCAGCGCCGCGAGGTCGCGCTCCAGACGCGCCTGCACCTGCCCCTGCGCCATCCGCAACGAGCCGAGCAGCACCCGCCCCTGCAGGCCCA
>SKMM01000390.1 GCA_007121055.1 Paracoccaceae bacterium
CCGCCCAGCACCAGCAGGCAGAAGGACGCGATCAGCATCACCTCGAACCAGACATAGAGGTTGAACAGGTCGCCGGTCAGGAAGGCGCCGGTGACGCCGCCGATGAGGACCTGGAAGAGGGCGTGGTAGCCCAGCCGCTCCAGCCGCTCCTCGATCTCGCCCATGGCGTAGATGGCGGTGGCGAGGCCGGTGATGGCGGTGATGACGACCATCACTGCGGACAGGTAGTCCGCGACCAGCGTGATCCCGAAGGGTGCGTCCCAGTTGGACATCTGCCCGGCGATCACGCCTTCGCTGAGGACCGCGGACATCAGGGCGGCCGAGGCGATCAGCGACGCGATGGAGCCCGCGAGCGAGATCCACTTCCCCTCATTCCCATGGCGGAAGAGGTAGGCGGCCACCGCGGTGATGAACGGGATGGCGATGGGCAGCGCGAGCAGCCAGCTCATGCGCGGCCCTCCCCGGCCGGTGTGGCGGCCGTGGGGGCGTGATCCTCCACCGGTTCGGCCTCGCGCATCTCCTCCGTCTCCATGGTGCGCAGGCGACGGTAGGCCTCGAACGCGAGCGCCAGTGTGAAGGCGAAGAGGCCGAAGCCGATCACGATGGCCGTCAGCACCAGCGCCTGCGGCAGCGCGTTGCCCACCACGCCGTCGGGGACATAGGCGCCTTCGGGCACCAGCGCGGGCGCCCCCTCGGTCATGCGGCCCGAGGCGAAGATGATCAGGTTCGCGGCGTTGGACAGCAGGATCAGGCCGAACAGGAAGCGCAGGAACGACGGCGCCAGCATCAGATACACTGAGGCTGCGACCAGAACGCCCACGAGGATGGCGGTGAGGGCTTCCATCAGACCTCCTCCTCGAAGGCGCAAGCGAGCGAGACGATGGAGCCGAGCACCACGAGGTACACGCCCACGTCGAACACCAGCACCGAGTTGGGCTTGATCACCGCGGTGTCGTAGCTGTCGCCGCCGACCCACCACCACTGCCCGGTGAACAGCGGATCGCCGAAGACGAACGACACGAGCCCCGCCGCCAGCGCGATGAAGAGGCCGATCATCGCCAGCGCCTCGGGCGAGACGCGCAGCGCGGCCTTCGCCTCCTCGGTGCCGCAGGCCAGCATGTAGACGATGAAGGCCACCGCTCCGATCAGCCCGCCGATGAAGCCGCCGCCCGGCAGGTTGTGGCCACGCAGCAGCATGAAGACGGAAAACACCAGCAGCAGCGCCACGAGGATGCGGGCGCCGGCGGAAAAGATGATCGAGTTCACTTTTTCTCCTCCTCGCCCGGCGTGTCAGCGCGACGGCGCGCCACGTAGCGCCCGCCCTTGAGCAGCGCATAGGCGCCCAGCGCCGCGATCACCACCACGGCGATCTCGCCGAAGGTGTCCAGCGTGCGGAAGTCCACGAGGATCACGTTCACGATGTTGCGGCCATAGGCCTCGGTGTAGCTGTTGGCCTCGAAGAATTCGGTCAGCCGCCGGTCGAAGGGGGTCTGGGTGACCGCCAGCAGCACCGCCGTGGTGGCCACGCCCACCGATGCCGCCAGAACCGCGTCGATGGGGCGGTGGGTCTGCCGGCCCGAGCGGTCCAGCACCGGCAGCTTCAGCGCCGCCACGGCAAACAGCACCACGATCAGCAGCTCCACCAGAAGCTGGGTGATGGCCACGTCCGGCGCCGAGTAGATGATGAAGATCAGCGCCACGCCGATCCCCACCACCCCCAGCGCCACGATCGCCGTGATCCGCGACGAGGTCACCAGCGCGGCCACCGTCCCCGCCACGATCAGCCCCGCCACGCCCCATTCGCGCACCGAGAGCCCCGACAGCGCCAGCTCCACACCCCCGAGCCCCCGGTACCCCATCCCGGCAATCAGGGCCGCGAACAGCATGCCGAAGGTCCAGAACATGTAATCGCGCAGCCGCCCGGTCTGGATGACCCGGGTCTGCCACTTGGCCATCGCCATGAAGTGCTCGAGCAGACGGTCCCAGCCGGCGTCGAAGTCGGGCCCGCGCGCCTCGATCCGGGCGATGCGGGCGCGCAGGTCCTGGTGGCGGCGGTAGAGGACATAGCCGAGGGCGAGGGTGACGACGCTGAGGAGAAGCGGGATGTTGAACCCGGCCCAGAGCTTGAGCCGTCCGCCGGTGTCCTCGTAGCCCAGCACGGCATTGGTCGCAGGCTCCACGATCTGTGCCGCGAGCCCCGGCGCGAGGCCGTACAGAAGCCCCAGCACGGCCAGCGTCACCGGGCCCAGAAGCATCGCCCAGGGCCCCTCATGCGGCGTGCGCGGCAACTGTCCCTGCGGCCCGAAGAACGGCTTCCACGCCACGATCGCCGCCACCGCCACCATCAGCGCATTGGCTGCGATGGCAAACAGGATCACGAGCGGCCAGAGCGAGGACCCCACCGCGCCGGCATAGCCGACCTCCTTGGCGATGAAGCCGAGGAAGGGCGGGATGCCCGCCATCGACAGCGCCGCCAGCGCGGCCGCCACCGAGGTCAGCGGCATCGCCATGGACAGACCGCCCAGCACGTTGGCGTCCCGCGTGCCCGTGGCATGGTCCACCAGCCCGATGGTGAGAAACAGCGCGGCCTTGTAGAGCGAGTGGACGAACAGGAAGGCCATCGCCGCGGTGATGGCATAACCAGAATTGCCGGCCAGCAGCATGGTCAGCGTGCCCAGCGCCATCAGCGTGGTGTACGCGAGCGTCTGCTTCAGGTCGATCTGCCTGAGCGCCATGACGGAGGCGAACACCGCCGTGACGCCGCCAAAGATCGTCAGCGTCCACAGCCAGGCGTCCGAGCCCGACAGCGACGGGTGCAGCCGCGCGAGCAGATACACCCCCGCCTTCACCATGGTGGCCGAGTGCAGATAGGCCGACACCGGCGTCGGCGCCGCCATCGCGTTGGGCAGCCAGAAATGGAAGGGCACCTGCGCGGATTTCGTGAAGGCCCCCAGCAGCACGAGGATCAGGATCGGCATGTACCACGCCTGGCCCGCCAGCGATCCGGAGGCGTTCAGCACCGACAGCTCGAACGTGCCCTGCGTCAGCCCGATCAGGATGAAGCCCGCCAGCAGCGCCAGCCCCCCGGCGGCTGTCAGCAGGAGCGCCTGCAGGGCATTGCGCCGTGACTTGGGGTCGGCGTGGCTGAAGCCGATCAGCAGGTAGGAGGTGAAGGTCGTCAACTCCCAGAACACGAACAGCGCGATCAGGTTGTCGGCCAGCACCAGCCCCAGCATCGAGAGCATGAAGGAGAACAGATAGAACGAGAAGCGGGCATACTGCGGGTGCCCCGCCAGGTAGCGCGCGGCATACAGCATCACCAGTGCGCCGATCCCGGTGATCAGCAGCGCGAACATCAGGCTGAGGCCGTCGAGCCAGAAGCTGAGCGTGATCTGCAGGGACGGTATCCAGTCCCAGGCCCAGCGGATCTGCTGGCCGGCGGAAATCTCGGGGACGAAGCCCAGGAACCAGACGAACAGCGCGGCGGTGATCGCGGTGGGCAGGATCCCCGCCACGGTGATCCACGGGGCGTTGGGGTCGGTGTCTTCGGCCATCGTCCCTCGTCGTCTTGTGGGGCACGCGCGGCGCCCGGTCTGTGGCTGGCCCGCACCGCCCCTCGACACGGGGTCCAGTCGACCGGGGCCATGCGCTGCGCGCAGATGTGGCATGTCCGGGCCGCAGGCGCAACGTGATGGGCCGCGTCCGGACCTGCCGCAGATCCGGGCAGGTCCGGATACGGCCCTGCCGTTCCTAACGGCCGCTGACCGCGGCGCAACCGGAATTGCCGCGCGCACGCAGCAGATTTGCCGATTTTCTGGGCGATTCGCGATCAAATGCCCGAAAGTCGGGCGTCAGCCGATCGATCGCCGCGCGCCCAAGAGCAGCCAGCCGCACAGGCTGGCCCCTGCGGCCATCGCCGCCGCCAGCCCGATCAACGCCACCCCGCCGCCCGCCTCGAAGGCCAGCGCCCCCAGGAACGGGGCTGCGGCGGTGCCCAGGAGCGGCGCGATGGCGATGGCGCCCGAGATCCGGCCAAACCCTTCGGAGCCGAGGACCTGCGCCGTCAGCACCGGGCGCAGGATGCTCATGAGCCCCGCAGCCACCCCCTGCAGCGCGGCGAAAGCGAAAATCAGCCCGGGCGCGAGCCCGGACAGCCACAGCACCATCGCCGCCGCCGCCAGCGAGCCCAGCATGATCGCGGTTGCCCGCCCCGAGCCCACCCGCGCCTCGCCCAGCGCCAGGATCAGCCGGCCGATCACCTGAAACGGCCCCACGGTGGCGGCGGCGGCGACGGCCATGGCGGGGCTCGCGCCCCGTTCCACGAACAGCGGGATGAACAGGCTCACCAGCATGATGTGGTTGGTCATGATCAGCCCGAAGGCCCCTGCCAGCAACCAGAAGGCCGGACGCCTCAGGGCCCGACCAAAGGCCGTGCGCCCCTCGGCCTCGGTCTCGGCCCGCGGCGCGGGGCGCGCCGCCGCCTGC
>SKMM01000083.1 GCA_007121055.1 Paracoccaceae bacterium
ACGGGGCTTTTCGGGCGGCCCCAGATGTTTTCGCCCATGCGGCGGTCGATCTTGTACTTGGCAGACGTGCGTTTGGTCACGGCTGATCTCCTTCGCGATGTGGAAGGGCGTTGTCCTCTGCCTAAGCCCGTGGGGCCGTCGGCCGACAGGTCATCCCTTGCGGGAGCCGCCAACACCAATGAGCGCGCGCTATGGACGGGGGCGGCGGGGCTGTCAAGCCCGGCGGGGCGGCAGGGTGGCGAGGATCGCGCGCGCCGCGGCCGCGGGGTCGGTGGCGTGCAGGATCGGGCGGCCCACCACGATGTGGTCGGCGCCGGCCTCGATGGCGTCGGCGGGGGTGGCGGTGCGTTTCTGGTCGCCGGCTTCTGTGCCCGTGGGGCGCACGCCGGGTGTGACGATGAGCTTGCCCGCGGCCTCGGGCAGCGCGCGCAGGGCGGTGGCCTCCTGCGGCGAGGCGATGACGCCATGGGCGCCGGCGGCGAAGGCGCGGGCGGCGCGTTCCAGCACGATGCCCGGGACCCCGCCGGGGCGGATCAGCGCTGCATCCAGATCGCTGCGGTCCCAGGAGGTCAGGACGGTTACGGCGAGAATGCGCATGTTGCTGCCCTCGGCGCCGGCGCGGGCGGCGGCGACCACCTGCGGGTCGCCGTGCACGGTCAGGAAGTCGAGGTCGAACTGGGCGAGGCCGCGGACGGCGGCCTCGACCGTGGCGCCGATGTCGAAGAGCTTGAGGTCGAGGAAGACGCGCTTGCCATGGGCGTCCTTGAGCTCGCGCGCGAGCGCGA
This sequence comes from Paracoccaceae bacterium, assembly GCA_007121055.1. GTDB lineage: Bacteria > Pseudomonadota > Alphaproteobacteria > Rhodobacterales > Rhodobacteraceae > Rhodobaculum. Next base: position 786 of record SKMM01000083.1, read on the forward strand.
GGCCGCCGCCCGTCAGCATCCCGAGGCCGATCTTGAAGAAGCCCACCGCGCCGCCCATGCGGGCGGCCAGCGCAAGGCCGGTGTGGGCGTCGGGCACGTCGAGGGCCACGATCAGGCGGTCGTCGAGGGCGAGGGTGGGCATGGGCGGCTCCGGGGCTCTGGGGGTGGGGTCGTCATGCCCTGTCCGGGTGGTAAAAGCGAGGGGGGATGGCGCGGGCCCTCGGGGGTGGGCTGTGCGTCAGCGCTTCTGGAGGTGCCCGTGTTTGCAGCGGCGGGGCGAAAAAGTGTCCATGAAATAGGCAAAAAGGGCCGGCGGGGCCGGGTGGGGGGCCTGTTCCGTGGCCCTGTGCGGGGCCGGCGCCTAGCTGCGGCGCGGATGGCCCGGGCCGGGAAGGTCGAGGGCCGTCCCAAGAACCTCGACCGGACTACCACAGCCACCGACAGGAAAGGATGCCACCGTGGACCGTCGCAAGTTTCTTTCAGCCTCTGCCCTGACCGCCGCCGGCGCGGGGCTTGCCGCCCCCCTGGCCGCCCCCTCCGTCGCGCGTGCGCAGGAGACCTTCAACTGGCGCATGACCAACAGCTACGGGCCCACCGCGCCGTTCTACACCGTGGGCCCCGGCAGCCCCACCGACATGATCGAGAAGATGCGCATCATGTCCGGCGGCCGGCTGAACATCGAGCATTACGCCGCGGGCGAGCTGATCCCCGCCTTCGAGGGTTTCGACGCGGTGCAGTCGGGCGTGATCGAGATGAACGCCTCGAACAGCTATTTCTGGTCGGGCAACACCTTTGCCGCGCAGTATTTCACCACCGTGCCGTTCGGCATGAGCTACATGGGACACATGGCGTGGCTGTTCCATGGCGGCGGTCTGGAGCTGTGGCACGAGGTCTACGAGCCGTTCGGCCTTATCGCCTTCCCGATGAACTCCACCGGCGTGCAGCTGACCGGCTGGTTCCGTGAGCCGATCGAGGATCTGAGCCAGTTCAACGGGCTGCGGATGCGCATTCCGGGCCTCGCTGGCCGGGTCTATTCGGCCGTGGGCGTGGACACGCGGCTGCTGCCGGCCGGCGAGATCTTCCCCGCGCTGGAGCGCGGCGTGATCGATGCGGCTGAATTCGTCGGGCCCTATCAGGACCGTGCGCTGGGGCTGCACCAGGCGGCGAAGTACTACCACACCTCGGGCTGGCACGAGCCGGCGACGACGGGCGAGCTGCTGATCTCGCGCGCGGCGTGGGACAGCCTGCCCGAAGACCTGCAGATGATCGTGCGCCAGGCCAGCCAGGCGGCGTGCCTGGAAAGCCTGATCTGGTCCGAGGCGGTGAACGGCCCCGCGCTGACCGACCTGATCGAGAACCACGGCGTCACCGCCGAGCCTCTGCCGGTCCCGGTCATCGACGCGCTGCGCGAGGCCACCTTCGACACGCTGGAGACCGAGGCCAACGCCTCGGAGATCGTGCGCAAGGTCCACGACAGCTATTTCGCGTTCAAGGCCGACCATGACGGCTGGGCCCGCGTGTCCGAGGTGTCGTGGTTCAAAGACATCCTGGAGATGTGATCATGCAACCGGCGATCGCGCGACTGGTCGGGGGCATCGAGGCCGTCGTGCGGGCTTTCGGTGTCCTGGCGGCCTGGGTCTGCGTGGTGCTGGTGCTGCTGGTGGCGGGCGACGTGTTCGCCCGCTACCTGTTCCGCACCGGGGCCGTGTGGCTGCAGGAGCTGCAATGGCACCTGATCTCGCCCATCGCGCTGTTTGGCATGTCCTATGCGCTGCTGTCGGGCGAGCAGGTGCGGGTCGACATCCTGTTTGATCGCTTCTCCGAGCCGGTGCAGCGTGCGCTGGAGATCCTGGGCGGGCTGATGATGATCGCGCTCGGGGTGCTGGTGGTGCGGCTGTCACTGCCCTGGGTGGAGCTGTCCTATGTGCGCGGCGAGGGCTCGCCCAACCCCGGTGGTCTGCCCCACCGGTTCATCCTCAAATCGCTGATCCCGCTGGGTTTTGGTCTGCTGGCGCTGCAGGGGGTCGCGCATGTGCTGCGCGCCGTCTTCCGCCTGCCGCCGCCGGCGCGCGCCCACAGCCAAGGATAATCCATGACCCCCAACGAGTTGCTGGCGATCGGCATGATCGTCGCCTTTTTCGTGCTGCTGATCGTGGGCATCCCGGTGGGGATCGCGCTGGCGGTCTCGGCGTTCTTCTTCGGCTACATCGGCTTCGGGCCGGCGCTGTTCAACCTGCTGCCCTCGCGCATCTACGGGGTGGTGACGAACCAGACGCTGATGGCGATCCCGCTGTTCGTGTTCATGGGGGTGATGCTGGAAAAGTCACGCCTGGCCGAGGAGTTGATAGATGTCGTGGGGCATCTGTTCGGCAACATCCAGGGCGGCATGGGGGTGGCGATCATCCTGGTGGGGGTGCTGCTGGGCGCGGCCACGGGGATCGTGGGGGCGACCATCGTGACGCTGGGGCTGCTGACGCTGCCGACGCTGTTGCGGCGGGGGTATTCCAAGACGGCCTCGACCGGGATGATCTGTGCGTCCGGAACATTGGGGCAGATCATTCCGCCGTCGCTGGTGCTGATCCTTCTGTCCGACATCTTGCAGGAATCGGTGGGCACGATGTTCGCCGCGGCCATGGTGCCGGGGCTGGCGCTGGCCGCCGTCTATGTGATCGCGATCCTGGGCTATGCCTGGTTGGTGCCGGGCTCGATGCCGCCCATCCCGGTGGACGAGCGCCGGGCGCTGAGCCGCTGGCAGCTGGCGCGCAAGGTCGTGCTGGTGGTGGGTCCGCCGATCCTGCTGGTGGTGGCGGTGCTGGGCTCCATCATCGGGGGGATCGCGGCGCCGACCGAGGCTGCGTCCATGGGCGCGGTGGGCGCGCTGGCCATCGTGCTGCTGTCGGGGCGGCTGAGCTGGTCGCTGCTGCACCAGGTGGCGCGTTCGACGCTGCTCATTTCGGCCATGGTGTTCTTCATCCTGATCTGTGCGCAGGTGTTCGGGCTGGCGTTCCGCGGCCTGGGCGGCGAGGGGCTGGTGCGCAACATGTTCGAGTGGGTGCCGGGCGGTGTGACCGGGGCGCTGCTGTTCCTGATGCTGATCATCTTCGTGCTCGGGTTCTTCCTGGAGTGGATCGAGATCACCTATATCGCGCTGCCGCTGTTCCTGCCGTTCTTCATGCAGGCCGGCGTGGATCCGGTGTGGCTGGGGATCCTGATCTGTCTGAACCTGCAGACGAGTTTCCTGACGCCGCCGTTCGGCTGGTCGCTGTTCTTCCTCAAGGGGGTGGCGCCGGCGGGGGTGAGCACGGGCGACATCTATCGCGGCGCGCTCCCTTTCATCGGGCTGCAGATGGTGGCATTGGCACTGGTGTTCCTGATGCCGGGGCTTGCGACCTGGCTGCCGGACCTGATCGGATGGTGAGAAGGACGCGCGCATGCTGACATCGGCCAAGGGGTTCCGCGGGGGCATCAGCGCCCCGCACCGGGCGGCGGCCCTGGCGGGGCGGGATGTGCTGGAGGCGGGCGGGTCCGCGGTGGAGGCGATGGTGGCGGCGGCGGCGGCCATCGCGGTGGCCTATCCGCACATGAATGGCATCGGCGGCGACGGGTTCTGGATCATCCACCGGCCCGGGAAGGACCCGGTGGCGGTGGCGGGCTGCGGGCGGGCCGCGGGGTTGGCGACGCCCGAGTGGTATGC
>SKMM01000045.1 GCA_007121055.1 Paracoccaceae bacterium
CCCGCGATGCGTTCGGACCAGTAGCCCGCGCCGCGGAACTCGACCTCGGCCCCCGGCAGGTCGGCCAGCGACAGGACCGCCACGGGGCGGCCCTCGCGCCCGGCCTCGGTCACCAGCGCCGCCAGCCGGTCCTGGTGGCGCGGCCAGTCGCGCGCGCTGGCCCAGCTGCCGTCGGTGAGGATCAGGAGCGGGCCGTCGCCCGGGCTGCGCTCGGCCGGGTTCAGGACCGGGCCGGAGAAGCCGATGATGACCGCGGCGATGGCGGCCATGCGCAGCGCGAGAAGCCACCAGGGGGTGCGGTCGGTCTCGGTCTCCTCCTCCTTCAAGCCCAGCAGGAGGGCCACGCCCGGGAAGCGGCGGACCACCGGCGCGGGGGGCACGGCGCGCAGCAGCCAGTAGAGGATCGGCAGCGCCACGAGCGCCAGCAGGAGCCCGGGGGCCGCGAACCCGATGGGGCCCAGCACCGTCATGGCCGCACCCGGTCTAGCGCGCCGTAGAGCCAGATCAGCGCGCCCAGCGCCGGGTCGCCGGTGTGGTGGCAGGTGAACTGCCAGCCTGTGAGGCGGGCAAGCTCGCTCAGGCGGTCCTTGCGCTCGGCGAGGCGCGCGAGGTAGCGGCCGCGCAGGTCGCCGGCCTTGAGGGTTTCGTGGCGCAGCCCGCCGCCCATGCTTTCGAAGATGGTGCGGCCGTCGAAGGGAAACGCCTCCTCCACCGGGTCGAGGACCATGACCAGCGCGCCCTTCACGCCGCGGTCGGCGGCCGAGGTCAGCGCGGCCTCCACCGGGGCGATGTCGCCCAGGAAATCGGACAGGAACACCGCGCGGGCATGGGCCGGGATCGCCACGGCGTCGGGGGCACCGTAATCCGCCGCCCCGTCATCGCCGAGCCGCCCCGCCAGCCGCATGAGCTGCAGCTGGCCCGAGCGCGGCGGCAGGTCGGCTGATGCCAGCCCCACCCGTTCGCCCGCGCGCACCAGCAGAACCGCCAGCGCGAGCGCCAGTACGCGGGCGCGGTCGGCCTTGGGCGCGCGGGTCCTGGCCCCGGAAAACCCCATGGAGCGGGCGTCGTCCACCCACAGCGCCACCGACTGCGCCGCCTGCCATTCGCGTTCGCGGACGAAATGCGCGTCCGACCGGCCCGAGCGGCGCCAGTCGATCAGCCGCAGCGCGTCGCCGGCATGGGCCGGGCGGTATTGCCAGAATTCGTCGCCATGCCCCGCGCGGCGGCGGCCGTGTTCGCCCAGCATGACGGTGGCAGCCATGTGCTCGGCCTCGGCCAGCAGCGGCGGCAGGGGACCGGCAAGGCCTTCGGCCCGGTGGCGGAGGGCGGCGGGCCCGCTCAAGCCGCCTCCTCGATCCGGGTCACCTGGGCTGCGACACCGTCGATCAGGGCGGAGAGGTCCTCGCCCCGCGCGCGGGCGGCGAAGCTGAGGGCCATGCGGTGGCTGAGGACGGGGCGGGCGAGCGCCAGCACATCCTCGGCCGAGGGCGCGAGCCGGCCGTCGAGCAGCGCGCGGGCGCGCACCGTCAGCATCAGCGCCTGCGCGGCGCGCGGGCCGGGGCCCCAGCTGACCGAGGCGTCGACCTCGGGCAGCGCCTCGGGCCCGCCGGGGCGGCAGGCGCGCACGAGGTCGAGGATCATCTCGACCACCGATTCGCCCACCGGCATCCGCCGCAGCACCCGCTGGGCGGCCAGAAGTTCCTCGGCGGAGAACACGGTTTCGGACTGCGCCTCCTCGCTGCCGGTGGTGGCGAGGATGATGTCGCGCTCGGTGTCGCGGTCGGGGTATTCGACGTCCACCTGCACGAGGAACCGGTCGAGCTGGGCTTCGGGGAGGGGATAGGTCCCCTCCTGCTCGATGGGGTTCTGGGTGGCGAGCACGTGGAAGGGACGGCCGAGCGGCATGTGGCGGCCGGCGATGGTGACCTCGCGCTCCTGCATGGCCTGCAGGAGTGCGGACTGGGTGCGGGGTGAGGCGCGGTTGATCTCGTCGGCCATCAGGAGCTGGCAGAAGATCGGGCCCTCGATGAAGCGGAAGGCACGGCCGCCGTCGGCCTGGGTCTCCAGCACCTCCGAGCCGAGGATGTCGGCGGGCATCAGGTCCGGGGTGAACTGGACGCGCGAGCCCTTCAGCCCCATCACCGTGGACAGCGTGTCCACCAGCCGGGTTTTTCCGAGGCCCGGCAGGCCGATCAGCAGCGCGTGGCCGCCGCAGAGCATGGCCGAAAGCACCAGTTCCACCACCCGCTCCTGCCCGATGAAACGCCGGTCGATGCTGGCGCGCGCGGTGGCCAGCTTGGTGCCCAGCGCCTCGATCTCGGCCACCAGCGCGTCGGCATCCTCGGGGGTCATCTCGGGGGTGGGGATGGTCATGCGCGCGCCTCCGGGCGTGGCGGAGCCCGGGCGGGACTCCTATGTTGGTGCGGATCGAACTATGCCATCCCAGCCCGAAGGCAAAAAGCATGACCTCACAAAACATCGTGAAACCGTCGGCCGACAGCCTCGCAGCCTCCGCGAGTGCCGCCGCGAAGGGCGGTCTGCCTCCGGTGGAGCGGTGGAATCCGCCCTTCTGCGGGGATCTCGACATGCGCATCGCCCGCGACGGGACATGGTTCTACCTTGGCACGCCGATCGGGCGGCCGGCGCTGGTGCGGCTGTTCTCGTCGATCCTGAAGAAAGAGGACGGGAAGTATTTTCTGGTCACGCCGGTGGAGAAGGTGGGCATCACCGTGGACGACGCCCCCTTCGTGGCGGTGGACGTGGAGGCCGAGGGCGCGGGGGCCGACGGGCGGCTGAGCTTCACCACCCATGTGGGCGACCGGGTCACCGCCGGCCCCGACCATCCGATCCGGGTGGAGCGTGACCCCGACACCGGCGAGCCGTCGCCCTACATCCTGGTGCGCCGCAACCTCGAGGCGCTGATCGACCGCAAGACCTTCTACCGCCTCGTGGATCTGGGCCATCACGCCGATCATGAGGGCACGCGCTGGTTCGGGCTGTGGTCCGGCGGCGCCTTCTTTCCGATCATCCCCTCGGCCGAGCTTGGCTGACCCCGGCGGCGTGTGCGCCCGATCCGGGCGGTGGGAGCCTGTCGCATAATGCGCCTGAGGGGAGTCATGTGGTGACTGCAGGATGATAGCTGGGGCGCATGAGCAGACCCACAATCCCCGCCTGCAAGACCAGGACCTGGCCGGCCTGTAACGAGGCGCTCACCCGCACCATCTCGGCGCAGACGGAGTCGTTGGCGATGTCGCCGCAGAGGAAGGTGGCGCTGCCGCCATGGGCGATGATGTCGTCGATCACCGCGGCGTCGAGGTCCTCGAGGATGTCGACGCCGACGACATTGGCGCCTTCGCGCGCCAGCCGGCGGGCGGCCACCTCGCCCAACCCACGGCCCCTACATGACCGAATAAGGGCGCATCAGTGGGACTGAGCGGGCATTTGGCGAACGCCGCCCCTCAGGCTTCAGGGCTTGGCATCGAGCAAAGCGGCTCTGTCCTCCAAGAAGCGTTTCTGCCATCCGAAGCTGATCTCGACGTCGATGTCCGTAAAAGTGCAGCTCGGCGGCGGGAGCACGGGCTCAACGTCATCAAAGTCGGGGTCTGCCATGCCGCGCCAGGAAGGCCTCCGGTTGGTTGACACCGTAAGCCCCCGCCAGTGGGCATGGAAGGCGTGAACGCCGAGTACTTCGTCAACCCAGTGGCAGGGGCGGGCGATGCCCTCCGGCAAGGTCACGCTGCCGTCGCCGAAGGTGGGCGACGGGGCGCTGGACGGGGTGCGGCTGCTCCAGCCCGAGACCATGGCGCGGATGCGCACGCGGCTTTACGACGACGCGCCCGACGGGGCCGGGATCGCCCATGGCTTCCAGGCCCGGCCGATGTTCGGCACCATGGTCTTCGGCCATGCCGGGGGCCTCAACGAGTTCCTGTCGAACCTCGTCGTCCTGCCCGAGATCGGGGCGGGGGTGTTCATCTCGCAGAGCGGAGGTGCGGGGGCCACGCTGCCCTTCGTGGGCGCGGACCTGATCCTGGCGCGGTTGGCGTCCGAGGCCGGGCTGGAGGCGCCCGCGCCGCAGCCCGTGCCCGATGCCGAGGCCCGCGCGGCCGAGGTCGCCGGCGGCTACATCCCCAACCGGCGTGCCTTCACCGGGCCGGGGCAGCTGCTGGCCGCGCTGGAGGCGTTCACCGTGACGGCGCTGCCCGGCGGGGCGATCCTGATGCCGGCGCCGATCCTCGGCACGATGCTGCGCCATGACCCGGTCGCGCCCGATGTCTGGCAGAGCGCGTCGGGCGACCGGGTCGTCGCGATCCGCGACGACGGCGGCCGGGTGGTGCGGCTGGTGGACAGCAGCGGCGCCTTCACCCATGAGCGGGTGCGGCTGGCCACCAACCCCGCGGTGCTGGCCGGCACGCTGGGGCTGGCGGCGGTGCTGGCGCTGACGACGCTCGTGGGCCTGATCTGGCGCCGCGGGCTGCGG
>SKMM01000167.1 GCA_007121055.1 Paracoccaceae bacterium
ACCTGACGATCATCAGCCACACCGAGCCCATGGACATCAACATCTACGCCCGGCCGGACTATTACTTCGGCTACGACAGCGCCGAGTTCCAGGCGCTGATGGACGAGATCACCGCCACCGCCGACCCCGAGGCGCGCTCCGAACTGTTCGCCCGCGCCCAGCGCCACATCGCCGAGGAGTTCGTCAACGCCTTCCTGTTCCAGCTGCCCAAGACCGGCGTGGCCGACGCCCGCATCGAGGGGCTGTGGGAGAACGCCCCAGTGCCGGCAAACGACCTCACCGCCGTGCGTTGGCGGGAGTGACGCCCATGGCACTTGAAAGCCTGATCGCGATCCTGATCGTCGGCGCCGTGGCGGGCTGGCTTGCCGGCCTGATCGTGCGCGGCGGCGGCATGGGGTTCCTGACCAACATGGTGGTGGGGGTGCTGGGCGCCTTCATCGCCGCCATGGTCCTGCCCGCCATCGGCTTTTCCGTGGGCGGCGGCCTCCTGGCCTCGATCCTGCACGCCACCTTCGGCGCTGTGATCCTGCTTGTGTTGCTGCGCCTCGTCAAACGCGTCTGATCCGGCGCCCGCGCGCAAGATCCTTGACCGAGGATCTTGCAGGTTTCTTGTTCAAGAAACTTGGGCGCCCGGACGCGGCCCGCGCGCTCCCGACCAGCCGGCCCAAGGACCGATGAGCCATGCTGCGCCATCTCGCCGAACGCCTCCTCTCCCTTGGGCTCAGCTTGTTCGCCGCCAGCCTGGTGGTGTTCGCCGTGATCGAGCTCGTGCCCGGCGACCCGGCCGCCTTCATGCTCGGCATGGGCGCCACCCCCGAGGCCATTGCCGCCCTGCGCCGCGAGCTGGGGCTCGAGGGCACCCCCCTGACCCGTTACCTCTCCTGGGCCGGCGGCATGCTGACGGGGGATTTCGGCATCTCCTACACCTACCGCGTGCCGGTCTCGCAGCTTGTCCTCGACCGGCTGCAGGTGTCGCTACCGCTTGCGGCCTATGCGCTGCTGCTCTCGACCGTCATCGCGCTGCCGGTGGGCATGCTGGCCGCCGTGCGCCGCGGCAGCGCGACCGACATGGCGGTGATGGGCACCACCCAGCTCGGCATTGCGGTGCCGAATTTCTGGTTCGCGATCCTTCTGGTGCTGGTGTTTTCCATCAAGCTGCGCTGGGTGGGCGCCGGCGGCTTTCCAGGCTGGGAGGTGGGCCTGTGGCGCGGTATCGGGGCGCTGACGCTGCCTGCGGTGGCGCTGGCGCTGCCCCAAGCTTCCATTCTCGCCCGCGTCATGCGCTCCGCGGTGCTCGAGACCCTCTCGCAGGACTACATGCGCACCGCCCGCGCCAAGGGCCTCAGCCGTCGGCAGGCCGTGTTCCGGCACGGCTTCCGCAATGCACTCATCCCGGTGCTGACAATCCTCGGCCTGCAGTTCTCGTTCCTGCTGGCGGGTGCGATCATCATCGAGAACGTCTTCTTTCTCCCCGGCCTCGGGCGGCTGGTGTTCCAGGGCATCACCCAGCGCGACCTCGTGGTTGTGGGCTCGGTGGTGATGCTGCTCGTCTTCGCCGTGATCGTCGTGAACTTCCTCGTGGACATCGCCTATGCGCTGGCCGATCCGCGGCTGAGGCGACCGGCATGAGCCTCTGCGCCCGAACGCGGGTCCCGGCCCCCGCTGCCATCGGCCGCACCGCATGAGGTCGCTCTCCCTCCTCCTCGGCGGCTCGCTGGTGGGCCTCTTTTTCGCCGCAGCGCTGGTCTCGTTCTTCTGGACCCCCCACGGTGTCGAGCAGATCGCGATACAGTTGCGCTTCCTGCCGCCCTCGGCCGCGCATCCGCTGGGTACCGATCACCTCGGGCGGGACATCCTGTCGATGCTGATGGTGGGCGCGCGCACCTCCATCGCGGTTGCCATCGTCGCGGTGGGGATGGGCGTGGCCCTCGGCGTGCCCCTCGGCCTCGTGGCCGCCGCCACCCGAGGCGGGCTGATCGACGAGATCATCATGCGCGGCAACGACCTGATCTTCGCCTTCCCTGCCCTCGTTATCGCCATCCTCATCACCGCCGTCTTCGGCCCCTCCGCGCTCAACGCCATCATCGCCATCGGTATCTTCAACACGCCCGTCTTCGCCCGCGTCACCCGAGGCGCGGCCCTCAGCCTCTGGACGCTCGACTACATCCGCGCGGCCCGCGTCGCCGGGAAGGGCCGCGCCCGCATCTCGGTCGAGCATATTCTGCCCAACATCGCCAATCTCCTGATCGTGCAGGGCACCATCCAGTTCTCCCTCGGCATCCTCGCCGAAGCGGGCCTCTCCTACCTCGGCCTCGGCGCGCAGCCCCCCACCCCCTCCTGGGGCCGGATGCTGGCCGACGCCCAGACCATGGTCGCCCTCGCCCCCCACATGGCGATCTTCCCGGGTCTCGCCATCGTGCTCACCGTGCTGGGCCTCAACCTGCTGGGCGACGGCCTGCGCGACCTCCTCGACCCCCGCCTCAGGCGCGCACGATGAGCCTCCTTGCCATCGACGCCCTCACGCTGGCGATCCGCGGCACGCCCCTGCTGCGCGGCGTCTCCCTCGCGCTCCAGCCCGGCCAGACCCTCGGCCTCGTGGGAGAATCCGGCTCCGGCAAATCCCTCACCGCGCTGGCCGCCATGGGCCTCCTGCCCGAGGGGGCTACCACCACCGGCAGCATCACCTTCGACGGCCGCGACCTCCTGCGCACCCCGGAGCCCCAACTCTGCCGCCTGCGCGGCCGCCGCATCGGCATGATCTTCCAGGAGCCGATGACCGCCCTCAACCCGGTCCAGCCCATCGGCGACCAGGTGGCCGAGACGCTGCGTATCCACACCTCCGCGCCCCGCGCCGACGCCCACCGCATCGCCGCCGAGAAACTCGCCCGCGTGGGCCTGCCGACCGACCGCATCCCCCCTTCGCGCTTCCCCCACGAGCTTTCCGGCGGCCAGCGCCAGCGCGTCTGCATCGCCATGGCCGTGGCCCTGCGCCCGGCTCTCCTGATCGCCGACGAGCCCACCACCGCGCTGGACGTCACCACCCAGATGCAGATCCTGCGCTTGCTGAAATCCCTCGTGGCCGAGGAGGGGATGGCGCTGATGCTCATCACCCATGACCTCGCCGTGGTCTCGGGCCTCGCCGACCGCGTGGCGGTGATGTCCGAGGGCCGCGTGGTCGAGGAAAACGCCACCGAGCCCCTCTTCCGCGCCATGTGCCACCCCTACACGCGCCAGCTCTTCGCCGCCTCCGACCACCGGCCCGCGCGCACATCGCTTCCCCTCGGCGCCCCCCTCCTGCAGGTCGACGGCGCCACCCGGGACTACGCCCTGCCGCGTACGCATCTGTTCCGCCGCAGGCCAAGCTTCCGGGCCGTCTCCGACGTCTCGCTGACCCTCCACCAAGGCGAGTCCGTGGGCCTTGTGGGCGAGAGCGGCTGCGGCAAGTCCACACTAACCCGCGCCATCCTCGGGCTTGAGCCGCTGCAGCAGGGCCGCATCCACCTCGACGGCCAGCCCGTGGGCCCCGGCATGCCGCCCACGCTGCGTGCAAAGGTGCAGGTCGTCTTTCAGGACCCCTACGGAAGCTTCAACCCCCGCCACCGCATCGCCCGCGCCGTGGCCGAGCCCTTCCACCTGCTGCCCGCCCCGCCCCGCGGCGCCGCCCGCCGCGCGGCCGTCGCCGAGGCGCTGGAGGCCGTGGGCCTGACCGCCGCGGACATGGACAAGTACCCCCATGAATTCTCCGGCGGCCAGCGCCAGCGCCTTGCCATCGCGCGCGCGCTCATCATCCGCCCTGCGCTGATCGTGCTGGACGAGGCTGTCTCGGCTCTCGATGTCTCGGTGCGCGCGCGGATCCTCGATCTGCTGGCGGATCTTCAGACCCGCTTTGGCCTGACCTACCTGTTCATCAGCCATGACCTTGCCGTCGTGCGCGCCATCACCGACCGTGTGCTGGTGATGCAGTCCGGCCGCATCGTCGAGGAAGGCCCCACCGACCGGGTCTTCGATCACCCCAGCCACCCCTACACCCGGGCGCTGGTGGCTGCGACACCGCGCATCCCCGCGCATTGGGTCCCCGCCGCGCCTTGCCCCAACGCTGGGGTTGGCCAGCAGGGTTGAGGGGCACAGCCACACACAGGGAGGATGGCATGCGACTGGATGGAAAACGGGCGGTGGTGACGGGCGCAGGCTCGGGCTTCGGCGCGGGTATCGCGCGGCGCTTTTCGGCCGAAGGCGCGCGGGTGGTGGTCTGCGACATCGACGGCGCCGCCGCGCAGGCCGTGGCGGCCGACATCGGCGGGATCGCCCGGACGACGGATGTCTCCGACGCCGCCTCGGTGGCGGCGCTGGCAGAGGCGACCCTTGGGGATCTCGGCAGGATCGACATCCTCGTGAACAATGCCGGCATCACCCACCTTCCGGGTCCGCTCGAGGAGATCGCGGAGGATGCCTTCGACCGGATATTCGCGGTGAACTGCAAGTCGGTCTATCTGACCGCCCGGGCCTTCGTGCCGGCTATGAAGGCCGCGGGCGCGGGCGCGATCCTCAACATCGCCTCCACCGCCGGGGTCTCGCCGCGGCCGCGGCTGAACTGGTACAACGCCTCAAAGGGCTGGATGATCACGGCGACCCGCGCCATGGCGGTGGAACTTGCGCCGGCCGGCGTGCGGGTCAACGCGCTGAACCCCGTGGCGGGCGAGACGCCGCTCCTGCCCAGCTTCATGGGCGGTGACACGCCCGAGCTGCGCGCGCGGTTCCTCGCCACCATCCCGCTCGGGCGCTTCTCCACCCCCCAGGACATCGCCGCGGCCGCGGTGTTCCTGTGCTCGGACGAGGCGTCGATGATCACCGGCGTGGCCCTGGAGGTGGATGGCGGCCGCTGCATCTAATGTCAACGGCGCCAGAGATTGACCGTATCGCGTGCTTAGGCTGCGGCATGGGCGATGGCTGCCGCAACGACACCGGTCAATACCTGGCGCCGTTGCTAGGAGTCTGCCGCCTCAGGTCGCGGCTGCGCGGGGTTCCTCGGGGGCGGGCGCTGGCTCGCGACGGGCGATCATGACGTAGAAGGCCGGCACCACGAACAGGGTGAAGATCGTGCCCACCGTGATGCCGGCGAAGATCACGAGCCCCATGGCGAAGCGGGCTGCCGCCCCGGCGCCCACCGCCAGCATCAGCGGCACCACCCCCAAGGCCGTCGCGGCCGTGGTCATCAGGATCGGCCGCAGGCGCAGCCGGGCGGCCGCCACCATCGCCTCGGCCCGGTCGGGGTTGCGCTCGCGCAGCTGGTTGGCGAACTCCACCAGCAGGATGCCGTGCTTGGTGATCAGCCCCACCAGCGTGATCAGCCCCACCTGGGTATAGATGTTCAGCGTCCCCAGCCCGAGGTTCAGCGGCACCATCACCCCGAACACCGACACCGGCACCGACATCAGGATGATGAACGGGTCCCGCAGGCTCTCGAACTGCGCGGCCAGCACCAGGTAGATCACCACGATCGCCAGCGCGAAGGCGATCACCACCGTGTCGCCCTCGGCCTGCTCCAGCCGCGACTGGCCCTCGTAGTCCAGAAAGAAGCTGTCGGGCAGTTCGGCCAGCGCGATGCGCTCCAGCTCGGCCAAACCGTCGCCGGTGGAGGTGCCGATCATCGGAAGCGCCGTCAGCGTGGCCGAGTTGAGCTGGTTGAACTGCTCGATCACCTGCGGCGCCACACGGGTGGTGACCTCCGAGACCGCGGACAGCGGCACCAGCTCGCCCGTCAGGGACCGCAGATGGATCTCGCCCAGCCGCTCGGGGTTGTCGCGATAGACGGGCGGGACCTGCACGATGATGTCATAGCTCTGCCCGTCGCGATCGAAGCGCGCGGTGGCGCCGTCGCCCACCAGCACGCTCAGCGCCTGGCCGATCTGTGCTGCGGGAATGTTCAGCGCGGCGGCACGGTCGCGGTCGATCTCGACCACCACCTCGCGGGTGTCGAACGCGAGCGAGTTCTGCACCACCAGGAACCGCCCAGAGGCCTCCGCCTCCAGCCGGATGCGGTCGGCCACCTCGAACACTTCGGCCGGTGTGCCGGTGGACTGGATCACCAGGCCAATGGGCAGCCCGCCCCCGGTGCCCGGCAGGGTGGGCGGGGCAAAGACGAAGGCCTCGACGCCCGCCACCTGGTCGATGCGCGCCTGGATGTCCTCCTGGATCTCGGCCTGGCTGCGGTCGCGGTCGCCCCAGTCGGTCAGCGCCCAGAGCTTGATGGCCGAACTGGTGTCGCCGCCAAATCCGACGATGGAGAAATCCGCATCCCGCTCGGCGATGTCCTCGGTCCGTTCGCGCATCTGGCGCACGTAATGGTCGGTGTAGTCGGCCGTGGCGTAGGCGGGTGCGTTGATGAAGGAGAAAAGGGCCCCCACGTCCTCCTCCGGCGCCAGCTCCGACCAGGTCGCCAGGAACAGATAGACCGTCAGCCCCGCCAGCCCTGCCACCAGCACCGCAGTCACCGGCGTGTAGCGCAGCGAGCTTTCCAGCCTGCGGGCATACCACCCCTCCAACCGTCGGAACCCCGCATCGAGCCGCTGCTGGAACCGGTTGCCGCCGCCGGTCTTGCGCAACACCCGCCCCGCCATCATCGGCGAGATCGTCAGCGCCACCACCCCCGAGATGAACACCGCCCCCGCCAGCGCCGCGGCGAATTCGCGGAACAGCTGCCCCGTCAGCCCGCCGGTGAAGAACAGGGGCAGGAACACCGCGAACAGAGTCGTCAGCATCGCGAGGATCGCCACCGACAGCTCCTGAATGGCGATGTAGGCCGCCTGCATCGGCGTCTCGCCATCGTCGATGTGGCGCTGGACATTCTCCACCACGATGATGGCGTCATCCACCACCAGCCCGATGGCCAGCACCATCGCCAGCAACGTCAGCAGGTTGATCGAGTACCCCATGGCGAACAGGATGAAGAGCGTGCCCACCAGTGACAGCGGGATCGCCACCAGCGGGATCGAGACCGACCGGATCGAGCCCAGGAACAGCAGGATGATCAGCGCCACGATGGCGGTGGCCTGTACGATGGTCAGCAGCACCTCGCGGATCGACGCCGCGATCTGCTCGGTGGCGTCGTACATCAGCTCCATGCTCATTCCATCGGGCAGGCCGTCCTGAATGTCGGGCAGCTCCGACAGCACGGCCGAGGACACGTCCAGCGGGTTGGCGCCGGGGCTGGGGAAGACGCCGATGAACACGCCCGGATCGCCGTTGAAGGTCACCACTGTGTCGGTGGATTCGGCCGCCAGCTGCACCTCCGCCACGTCGCGCAGCCGCACCACGTCGTTGCCCGAGCCCGCCACCGGCAGCGCGCCGAACGCCTCGGGGGTGCGCAGCGTGCTGTCCATGGTGATGGAGAAGGTCACGTACTCGCCGCGCGTGCGACCGGGGGCCGCGAGGAAATTGGCCTCCTCGATGGCCTGCACCACCTCGCCTGCGGTCAGGTCCTGACCGGCCAGCCGCACGGGGTCCACCCAGACCCGCATGGCAAAGGTCGACGCGCCCAGCACCTCGGCCTCGGCCACGCCCTCGATGGTGGACATGCGCGGCACGATCACCCGGTCGATGAACTCGGTCACCTGTTCCGGTGTCATCTCGGGGTTCTGGACGGCGAAATACATCGTCGCGAAGGTCTGCCCGGTGCCGCGCACGATGGTGGGGTCCTCGGCCTCGGGGGGCAGCTCGCCCCGGACCTCCTGCACGCGGGCCAGCACCTCGGTCATGGCCGCGTCTGGATCCTCGCCCAGCCGCATCTGCACGGTCACGGTCGACACCGACGGGCGCGATTCGGAGCTGACGAAATCCACCCCCTCGGCGGTGGCCACCGCCGTGGCGATGGGGGAGCTGACGAAGCCCTGGATCAGTTCGGCCGAGGCGCCGGGGTAGGCGGTGGTGACGGTGATCACCGTCTCGTCGACCTCGGGAAACTCCCGCGTCTGCAGGCCGGCCAGCCCCATGAAACCCAGGAGCACGATCATCAGCCCCAGCACCGAGGTGCCGACGGGCCGCTTGATGAAGGGATCGGCGAGGCTCATTGCGAGGCCTCGCCGGCCGTCTCGGTGTCAGGGTCCGGCAGCGGCCCGTCGGTGACGGCCGGCAGTTCGTCGCCCGGTTCGGGGCGCGGCGTCTCGGTCTCGGCCAGCTTCACCGCGGCGCGGTTCGACAGCCGGTTCTGTCCGGCCGAGACGATGCGCTCGCCCGGCTCCAGGCCACGCACGATCTCCACCATGTTGCCGTCGCGCCGGCCCAGCTCCACGAACACCTGCCGCACCTCCAGCACGTCCTCCTCATCCTCGCGTTCGCGGACCACGAAGGCGAAGTCGCCGAACAGGCTCGTGGTCACGGCGGTCTGCGGCAGGGCGATCACGTCGTCTTCCTCGGGCAGGTCCACCCGAACCCGCGCGAACTGACCCGGGGTCAGCGCCTGCTCGGGGTTGTCCACCCGCGCCCGCACCGCCACCAGCCGCGAGCCCGGGTCCACCCGCGGGTCGATGCCGCGGATCTCGCCCTCGAAGGTCCGGTCATCGCCATCCACCCGCACCTGCACCCGCTGGCCGATGGCAAGGCGCGGCTTGGCCTGCTCGGGCAGGCTGAAATCCACCCGCATCGTCTCGAGGTCCTGCAGCGTCGCCACCGGGTCGCCCGCGCCGATGAAGGCGCCACGGTCCACGCGCGGGATGCCGATGGTGCCGTCGAAGGGTGCCACGACCCGGCGCTGGGCGATCACCGCCTCGGCGCGCGCAAGCTCGGCCTCGGCCGCGTCGGAGGCCGCGCGGATCTGCTCCAGCCGGGCCTGCGAGGCCACGCCGCGGCTCTCCAACTCCTCCTCGCGCGCCAGGTTTGCGCGCTCCAGCGCCACCTGCGTCCGCGCGGCGGCCAGATCCGCCCGCTGCACCTCGTCGTCGAGCTGAAGCAGCACGTCGCCCTCCGCGACCGTGTCGTTGGCCTCGAAGCGGATCTCGCGCACGATGCCCGAGGCCTCGCTTGTCAGCTCCACCCCCTGGGCTGAATTCACCGTGCCGATGGCCTGCAGGCTGGGCTTCCAGGTGATCGCCTCAGCCTCCACCGTCTCCACCGGGATCTCCGCCTCGGGCGCGTCGGCGATGAACTGCGCGATCATCTGGTCGCGGAACATGTTGAAGCCCACCAGCCCGCCGCCCACCAGCGCCAGCAGGACGAGGGCAATGATCATTCGGATCGTCATGGGCGGGCCTCCGGGAGGTGCATGCACAGCGGGCTGGTCAAGGATGCGCGGGGCAACTATACCGTCCAGACGGTAAAGTCAAACGGAAGGCCCCCAATGTCCAGCCCCTCGCCGACCGATACGCCGTTAACTGGCGCAGCCCCCTCCGCCGACAAGGCCCTGCGCTCGGCGGCCACCCGCGAGCGGCTGCTGCAGGCCGCCGAGGCGCTGGCCCGCCGCGACGGTCCCGGCCATCTCTCGCTCGAGGCCGTAGCCGCCGAGGCGGGCGTGTCCAAGGGCGGGCTGCTCTATCACTTTCCCGGCAAGGCCCGGCTTCTGGAGGCGCTGGTGGAGGCACATCTGCAGCGCATGGAGGCCGCCCTTGCGGCGGCCGAGGCCCGACCCGATGCCCGGCCGGGCGGGCTCCTCGACGCCTATCTCGCCCATGTGTTGCGCGACTGTGAGGCCGGGGTGCCGCCCTCGCCGGCCTTCCTCGCCGCGCTGGTCGATCACCCGCAACTGCTGGCCCCGGTGGGTGCCCGCCAGCGCGCGGTGCTGGAGCGGATCCGGGCCGACGCCCCCGACCCGCATCTCGCGACGCTGGCCTTCGTGGCTGTCCACGGCCTGCGCGCCATGCGCCTGCTCGGCACTGCGGTACTGGACGAGCGCGAAGAAACTGCCCTTCTCACAGAACTCCGCCGCCGCCTCGCCGTCCCGCCGCAGGGGTGACCGATGGCGGCTCAGCCCCCTGTGGCGGCGCGATACCAGGTACGGATCGCGGCGCGCTCCTCCTCGGTCATGAAGGCAAGGTTGCCCGGCGGCATCGCGCGCGACCGCCCCGACTGCAGATAGATCGCGCGGGCCTGTCGCGCGATGTCGGCCTCGGTCTCCAGCCGGACATCCCCCGGCGCCAGCGCCAGCCCGGGCCAGAGCGGCTGGGCCGCATGGCACATGGAGCAGCGGCCCAGCACGATGCCGTGCACCTCCTCGAACCCCGGCGCGGCGGCGAAGCGGTTGTCCGGCGCAAGGGCGGCCTCGGCCACGGGGCGGGCAGGCAGGGCGGAGAGCCAGACGATCGCCATGAACACCGCCGCGGTCGCGCCCCAGGTCCACCACAGCCGGCGCCCGGTGGCGTGCAGCGTGTTGAAGAAATGCCGGATCGTGACGCCCATCAGAAACACGAGCGCCCCGATCACCCAGGCGAAATCGGTCGCGAACGCCAGCGGGTAGTGGTTCGACAGCATAAGGAACAGGACCGGCAGGGTCAGGTAGTTGTTGTGCAGGGACCTCTGCTTGGCGATCCGCCCGTACTCCGCCGCCGGCGTGCGACCTGCGCGCAGATCGGCCACCACGATCTTCTGGTTGGGGATGATGACGGCGAAGACATTGGCCGACATGATCGTGGCCGTGAAGGCCCCGAGGTGCAAAAGCGCCGCCTGTCCCGAGAACACCTGCGCATAGAACCACGACATTGCCACCAGCAGCCCGAACAGCACCAGCATCAGGCCCGTGGAGCTGTGCCCGAGCCGCGAGCGGCACAGCGCGTCATAAGCGAGCCAGCCGAGTGCAAGCGAGCCCAGCGAGATGGCGATCGCTGCCCAGACGGGCAGGTCGGCCACGTCGAGATCGATCAGGAACATCTCGGCGCCGACGTAGTAGACGAGGATCAGCAGCGCGAAGCCCGACAGCCAGGTGGCATAGGCCTCCCACTTGAACCAGGTCAGGTGGTCGGGCAGGCGGTCGGGCGCCACGGCGTATTTCTGGATGTGGTAGAAGCCGCCGCCATGGACCTGCCATTCCTCGCCCGTCGCCCCCGGCGGCAGGTCGGCCGGCCGCCGCAGCCCGAGATCCAGCGCGATGAAGTAGAAGGACGAGCCGATCCAGGCGATGGCGGTGATCACATGCGTCCAGCGGACGGCGAACTCCAGCCACGCGCCCAGGATGATCCAGTCCATGCTCCGCCTCCGACCGATGACCCAAGCTATCGCCGGGCGGGGGCGGGGCTGCAAGCGGGGCAGGGCGGTCTCAGCTGCCGCGATAGGTCGAATAGCCATGCGGCGCCAGCAGAAGCGGCACATGGTAATGGGCGTCCGCATCCTCGACGCCGAACCGGATTGGGATGGTGTCGAGGAACAGCTGGTTGGGCGGGCGGTGGTTGCCCATGCGCGCGAAGTGGTTGATTGTCAGGTAGGTGCCGACGGTGAAGACGATCTCGTAGGTCAGGAGCGCGCCGAAGCTGGGCCCCGAGAGGAGCGGCGCGTCGGTGCGGCCGTCGTCGTTGGTGACGGTCTCGGCCATCAGGTGACGGTGATCGTCCTGTACCATCCAGACCGAGACGGGAATGCCGGCGGCGGGCCGCCCGAGGGCTGTGTCGAGGACATGGGTGGTCAGACGGCCGTCGGACATGCTGTCGCCTCCGCTTGGGTGTGAAAGGGTCTTTTCGCAGACCGTGGCTTGGGTCAACACTGCGTGCGGTTCAGGAGGTGCCCGATGAGTCAGACCCCGCCCCGTTACCCCCGAGACCTGCGCGGGTATGGCCCCGTGCCGCCCGATGCGCGCTGGCCCGGGGAGGCGCGCATCGCCATCTCGGTGGTGTTGAATTTCGAGGAGGGGGGCGAGAGCTGCCTGCTGCACGGTGACCCGGCGTCCGAGGCGTTCCTCTCCGACATCCCCGGCGCCGCCCCCTGGCCGGGGCAGCGGCACTGGAACATGGAGCAGATGTACGACTACGGCGCCCGGGCGGGGTTCTGGCGTCTGCACCGGATGCTGACGGAGCGGGGCGTGCCGGCGACGGTCTTCGCCGTGGCCACGGCGCTGGCGCGCGCGCCGGACGCCGTGGCTGGCATGCGCGACGCGGGCTGGGAGGTCGCGAGCCACGGCCTGAAATGGGTCGAGCACCGCGACATGGGAGAGGACGAGGAGCGCGCGGCGATCCGGGCCGCGATTGACTTGCACCGGGAGGTCACGGGGGAGGCGCCACGGGGCTGGTACACGGGCCGCTGTTCTGCGGACTCCGTGCGGCTGGTGGCCGAGGAACTCGATTTCGATTGGTTTTCAGATTTCTACGACGATGACCTCCCACATTGGATGAAGGTCGCCGGGCGGGACCGTCTGGCCATTCCCTATGCGCTCGACACCAATGACATGCGCTTTGCCACCGCGCCGGGGCTGGATACGTCCGAGGCCTGGTTCGGCTATCTGCGGGACGCCTTCGACACGCTCTATGCCGAGGGGATGGCGGGCAAGGCGCGGATGATGAGCGTCGGGCTGCACTGCCGGCTGGCGGGGCGGCCGGCGCGGGCGGCGGGGCTGCGGCGGTTTCTGGACTATGCGCTGGGCCATGACCGGGTGTGGTTCGCCACGCGGGGACAGATCGCGGCGCATTGGCGGGCGGAACATCCCCCGGCGCGAACTGAGCGGCCCTCGGAGATGGGGCGCGAGGCATTCGTGGCGCGGTTCGGTGGTGTGATCGAGCACTCGCCCTGGGTTGCGGAGCGGGCCTGGGCCTTGGAGCTGGGGCCCGGGCATGACGGGGCGATGGGGGTGCACAATGCGCTTGTGCGGGTGTTCCGCACGGCTTTGCGGGAGGAACGGCTGGGGGTATTGCGGGCACATCCCGACTTGGCCGGCAAGCTGGCCGCCGCCCGCAGGCTGGGACCTGAGTCGGCGGCCGAGCAGGCCTGGGCGGGGCTCGATGCGCTGACCGATGCCGAGCGGGCGGAGTTCGAGGCGCTGAATGCGGCCTACACCGCGCGGCACGGGTTTCCGTTCATCATTGCCGTGCGCGACCATGACAAGTCCGGCATCCTCGCGGCGTTCGGCCGGCGACTGGAGGCCGGCACCGAGGCCGAATTCGCCGAGGCCTGTGCCCAGGTCGAACGCATCGCGGAACACCGTCTGAAGGACATGCTGCCATGACCGACTATGCCACCCCGCCCGGCGGCCTGCCGCCCCAGACCGCGCTGCACAGCGGCCGGGCGGTCTTCACCGAGGCCTATGCGGTGATCCCCGCGGGGGTGATGAGCGATATCGTGACCTCGGCCCTGCCGGGATGGGAGGGCACGCGCGCCTGGGTGCTGGCGCGGCCGATGTCGGGGTTCTCCGAGACCTTCGCCCATCTGATCATGGAGGTGGGGCCCCATGGCGGCTCGGACGCCCCCGAGATCGACGCGCAGGCACAGGGCGTGATCTTCGTGACTCATGGCGAGGGCTGGCTGCGGATCAATGGCGGCGAGCAGGCGATGGGGCCCGGCAGCTATGCCTATCTGCCCCCCGGCTGCGGCTGGCGGTTTCACAATGGCGCCGACCACCCGGTGCGCTTCCACTGGATCCGAAAGCTGTGGGAGCCAGCGCCGGGGCTGGAGCCCCCCGCGGCCTTCGTGACCAACGAAAAGGACATTCCCCCGATCCCCATGCCCGGCACGGACGCCTGGGCCACCACCCGCTTTGTGGACCCCGACGACCTGAGCCACGACATGCATGTCAATATCGTTACCCTGCAGCCCGGCGGTTCGATCCCCTTCGAAGAGACCCATGTCATGGAGCACGGGCTCTATGTCCTGGAAGGCAAGGCCGTGTATCGCCTGAACCGCGACTGGGTCGAGGTCGGGCCCGGCGACTACATGTGGCTGCGCGCCTTCTGTCCGCAGGCGGCCTATGCGGGCGGGCCAGGGCCGTTCCGGTATCTGCTCTACAAGGACGTGAACCGGCTGCCGCGGCTGCGGGGACCGTGGTCGGTCTAGTGGCTGAGGACCGCACGATCCGCGCCCGGCCGCTGACGGCCGAGGCCTTTGCACCCTTCGGCGACGTTCTGGAGGCCGAGGGGCCGCATGACTGGCTGATCAACCAGGGCCGCTGCGCGCGCTTCCACGACCGGGCGCGGCTGGAATTTGTCGACGGCCGCGCGGGGCTGTCGGTGTTCCGGGCCGAAAGCTGTGCTCTGCCGTGGGAGGTAGGCCTCCTGGAGCGGCACCCCTTGGGCAGCCAGGCGTTCCTGCCGCTGTCCTCCGACCCGTTTCTGGTGGTGGTGGCGCCGGATGCGGGGGGGGTGCCGGACCGGCCGGTGGCGTTCGTCACGCGGTCGGGGCAGGGGGTGAACTATCACCGCGGCGTGTGGCACGGGGTGCTGACGCCGCTGGGGGGCGGGGCGGTGTTTGCGGTGGTCGACCGAATCGGCGAGGGGCACAATCTGGAGGAGCACCGGCCCGACCGGCCCTGGCGAATCGTCGCGAAGTAACCAGCCTTGGCCCGAGGGTGCCAGGAAGGGCGGGCTGTCGGAAAGGATCCCCTGGGCCGTGCGGTCTGGGGCCGGGTTTGATCGAGACCGGCGTGTTGGACAGACAGGCGTCAATCGGGCTGCGGGCAGGCCTTACTTGATCTTGCCTTCCTTGAATTCGACGTGCTTGCGGGCGACGGGGTCGTATTTCCGCACGGTCATCTTCTCGGTCATGGTGCGCGCATTCTTCTTGGTGACGTAGAAGAACCCGGTGCCGGCGGTGGAGTTGAGCCGGATCTTGATGGTGGTCGGCTTCGCCATGGTAACGCTCCTTGTGCGGGGTCGCGCGCGGCGCAGCCCGTCAATGTCTTGAGGCGCCTTCTAACGCTGCGCGGGGCACAGTCAAGCCCGCACGGGGGCCAAGCGCGTGCAGGCCCCGGACGGTGCGGAGGCCGATGCGGCCCGCCGTGGATTTGGCAGCACGGGACGCACTCCACCGCCGTGCCGATGCCGCCCCGGGGCGGCATCGGGGGCGCCGGCAACCGGCGCTCGACGGGAAACACGCGCGGAGGGCCTGTAAGCCGGATTTTGTCCCGGGGGTGACCCCGGGGATGGCCATTCATCTGGGCCCGCCGTTGCCGGTGGGCTCGTGCTGCCAACCCGGGCTCCTCGGGCTGGAACGTCCCTGCGGGTCTTGCGATCCGCGCGGAGCCCCTATGCGGCATTGCTCCCGGTGGGGCTTGCCGTGCCGGTCCGGTTGCCCG
>SKMM01000261.1 GCA_007121055.1 Paracoccaceae bacterium
GGCCCAGCGCCGCCTCCAGCTCGGGGCGCAGCGCGGCAAACCCCTCGGGGCGGGCCGTGGCCACCACCACCGCACCGCCCCCGCGCCGCCACGGCACCACCCCCAACCGCGCACAGCGCGCCGCGCCGAAGGCATCCACCAGCCGGACGTCCGGCGGATCGGCGCGCAGATCAACCGGCTGCACGCCCCACAGCGCGGCCTGGGCGGCCAGCAGCGCGTCGGGGCTGATCATGCCCTCGCGCAGCAGGATCTCCTCCAGTCGCGCGGCGCTGCGGCTTTCGAGCTCCATCGCCTGCATCAGCGCGCCGGGATCGACCGCCGCCCGCTCCAGCAGGACCCGGGCGAGCGTCCGGCCGTCGATGTCGGGGTCGGCCGAGACCGCTGCGACTTCGGGGTCGGCCTGAGTCGATGCCTCCTTCGGCGCCCGCGCGCCGGGTGCCGCGCCCCGCGGGGCCGGAACGCTTGCCGGCGCTGCTTTGGCCAGGGCAGCGCCGTCGGCTTTCGCCGTCGCAGGGATCGCTGGCGCTGCGGCAGCGGCGGTTTGAACCCGGGCAGGGACGGGCGCGTCGACGGCCGCCTCCTCGGCGTGCAGGAACTCTGCCGCCTCCGGAAGGGGAGCCACGGATTCGCGCGGGGCCATCGGGGGGTCCTCCGCCAGGATGGAGCCACAGCATCCACCGTCGCGGTTAACGACCCGTTAAGGCTAATGCCGCGTTAAGCCCGACGCGGTGGCCTGGGCGGACCCATGCGCCGCTCGGGGGACCCGTGGCGCTCAGCGGTCCATGGCGGCGACGAAGCGCTCGAACAGGTAATAGCTGTCCTGCGGGCCGGGGCTCGCCTCGGGGTGGTACTGCACCGAGAACACCGGCCGGTCGGCCATGCGGATGCCGCAGTTGGACCCGTCGAACAGCGACACATGGGTCTCGATCACGCCGGCGGGCAGGGTCTGGCTGTCCACCGTGAAGCCGTGGTTCATCGAGGTGATCTCGACCTTGCCGGTCTCGAGGTCCTTGACGGGATGGTTCGCGCCGTGGTGGCCGTGGTTCATCTTGATCGTGCGCGCGCCCAGCGCCAGCGCCAGCATCTGATGCCCGAGGCAGATCCCGAAGAGGGGGATGTCGCGCTTCAGAACCTCCTGGATCATCGGCACGGCATAGGCCCCGGTGGCGGCCGGATCGCCGGGGCCGTTGGACAGGAACACGCCCTCGGGGTCATGGGCCAGCACCTCCTCGGCGGTCGCGGTGGCGGGCAGGACGGTGACCTCGCAGCCCGCCGAGGCCAGGCAGCGCAGGATGTTGCGTTTCGCGCCATAATCCAGCGCCACCACCCGCCGGCCGGGCGCGCGGCGACGCGCAAATCCCTCGGGCCAGGCCCAGCGCATCTCGTCCCAGCGGTAGGACTGGGTGCAGCTGACGTCGCGCGCAAGGTCGCGGCCCACCAGCCCGTCCCAGCCGCGGGCCCTGGCCACCAGCGCCTCGATGTCGAATCGGCCCTCGGGGTCATGGGCCAGCGCCACATGCGGCGCGCCCTGCTGGCGGATGGCGCGGGTCAGCCGGCGGGTGTCGACCCCGCCGATGGCAATGCGGCCGCGGCGCGCCAGCCAGTCGGACAGCCGGTCGGTGGCGCGCCAGTTCGACGGCTGGGTGGGCAGCCAGCGCACCACCATGCCGGCGGCCACGGGCTCGGCGGTCTCGTCATCCTCGGCATTGACGCCGACATTGCCGACATGCGGGAAGGTGAAGGTCACGACCTGCCCGGCATAGGAGGGGTCGGTCATGATCTCCTGATAGCCGGTCATGGCGGTGTTGAAGCACAGCTCGGCCACCGTCTCGCCGGTGGCGCCGAAGCCCTGGCCGAAGAACAGGGTCCCGTCGGCCAGCGCGAGGCAGGCGGTGGGACGGGCGACATCTGTCCGCGGGGCGGGGGTGGGGACTGCGGCGGACATGGCGGGCTCCGGGCTGTCGGGCATCCGCGGCAGACATACGGGGCCGGGAAGGGCGGGTCAAGGCGACAGAAAATAATCCAATTTCAGATACCTGGCGGTGTGTCGCCACCACGGGCTGCGGCCCCTAGCCGGGTCATTGCCGTGCGTCTCCGGGCGCGATAGCCTGCCCGCCGGTCGATCGGGCCGCGTCGGGGCCAGCCTGCCCCGGCCATGACGGGGGATTGGCACATGCAGTTGCGCGCACGGATCGCCGCGGCCTTGCAGGCCGCCTGTGCCGAGGGCGAGGATCATCGGGCCGCGACGCTGCGGCTCCTGACCGCGGCAATCCGCGACCGCGACCTCTCACTTGCGGGGGAAGGGCGCGATGCCGGGCTCGACGAGGCGGGCCTGCGCGACATCCTGCGCCGGATGGCAGCCCAGCGCCGCGCCAGTGCCACGGCCTTCGAGGAGACCGGCCGGCTGGAGCAGGCCGCGGAGAAGACCATCGAGGCAGAGGTCATCGAGGATTTTCTGCCCCGCCCCATGCCCCCGGACGAGATCGACAAGGAGATCCGGGCAGCGGTGGAGCGCCTGCAGGCCCGCTCGCTGCGCGACATCGGACGGGTCATGGACGTGCTGCGTCCGCGCCTTGCGGACCACATGCCTCTGGCCGACCTGAAGGCGCGGGTCCGCGCGGCCCTCGAGGCCGGCTGAGCACGATGCTGCGCCGCCGGTCGAAGCGGTTCGGGCGGCGCGGTGCGACGCCTGCGCAGGGGCCACGCGGAAGCCCGCCGCCACTCGGTCAGCACGCTTTCCTGCCTTGGGTGTGTTGGGCGAGAAGGTCTCGCTCAAGTTCGACATGAGTTCGACATCCTGTCGCGGGACATGATCGAGACCTCACGGTCGGGGAACGTGTTCAACGATCGCAACGGCTGATCGCCCGCCTCGACGTGCTGTCACGCAACGAAGACCTCCAGCAGAAGCTGCTCGCCTCCAGCGAATGGGACCTCATCATCTGCGACGAGGCGCACCGGATGTCGGCCAGCTATTTCGGCGGCGACGTGAAGCACACCAAGTGCTACCAGCTGGGTCAGCAGCTCGGCCAGGTTTGCCGCCACCTGCTCCTGATGTGTGCGACGCCCCACAACGGCAAGGAGGAGGGCTTCCAGCTCTTCATGGCGCTGCGCGACGGGGACCGCTTCGAGGGGCGGTTCGGGGCCGTGGCCGTCTCGGACGAGATGCTGCGCAACGTCGACGAATACGGCCAGGATGAGGTCGACGACCTCGAGGAACTGACCTCGACCGGCGCAACCACCGCCGAGACCGTCGAGCAGCTGGAGATCGAGGTGCAGAAGTCCCGCTACCGCCGCCTGATCGACCGGATCGTGCGCGTCAACTGCCATATGATCATCTGCACCCGCGTCAAGCCGGTGCTGCAGGACCCGCGCAGCGACCGCAACGCCCGCAAGACCAAGACCCGCCGCGCCGATGTGCCCTGGGACGTCGCCGGCGATGCCGAGGCCCGGGCCGACGACACCGATCCCTTCGACTTGCCGCCGTTGCCGGAGGACCACGCCCCCTCCGACGCCGACGCCGACGCCCTCTCCGACGCCGACCGCGAGCGCATCGCCGCCGAGGTCCGCGCCGAAACCGACCGCCTCGCCCGCGAGGCCGCCGGACCGTGACGGCCTGCGACCCCGACAGTCGCAGCCTGGCGCGATCCTGCGCCAAGGCCGCTCCGGAAGCGGCGATATCGCACAGGCCCGGAAATCAACCCATTGATTTTACTGTAACGTAAGCCTGTGTGCGCTGTCTGGAGAGGCCCACCCCACCGCTCAGGAGGACCCCATGACCGAGACCCTCACCACCCCCGACATCCGCAAGCGCGGCCGCCCACCGAAGGACCCCGCCGCCCAGTTGCCGCCGCTGGACCCCGCGCAGGAGATCCACGTCGTCCTCTACCGCGCCGGCTCCACCGACCGCGCCGAGGTCCTCGACAGCGCCGCCGCCGCCGCCGCCCGCGCCCAGGAACTCGCCGCCAGCCGCGGCTACACCGTCTTCACCTTCGGCCCCCCGACCGGCGCCTACAGCGTCGCCGCCGTCAACCTGCTGGCCCGAAACTGACCCGAGGCGGGCGGTCAAGCCGCCCGCGCCACCCCACGCCCGCCAGACGGAGAGTTGCGCATGAACCGCCGTGCAGTGTTCCGCCAGACCGACATCACGCGTGCCATTCAGGCGGCGCAGACGGCCGGGCTGCCAGTGGCGCGCACAGAAATCACCGACGACGGACGGATCGTCCTGCATCACGCCGCAGATGCCGCGCCGTCGAACCCTTACGAGGAGTGGAAACGTGCGCGTGAAGCTGCCGGGAATCGCCAAGGTCCGCAAGCGGCTCGCTGACGGGACCATCGCCGTCTACTACTACGCGTGGCGCGGCGGACCGCGTCTGCCGGGCACGCCCGGCAGCCCCGAGTTCGTCCA
>SKMM01000029.1 GCA_007121055.1 Paracoccaceae bacterium
ACATGTACTGCACGCCGGGGTCCATCAGCTCCATGCGCATGTAGACCGTGAAGGCCACCGCGATGAAGCCGACGATGCCGGCCGTGAACAGATACAGGATCCCGATGTCCTTGTGGTTGGTCGACATGAACCAGCGGGTGAAGAACCCCCGCGTGTCGCCATGCTCCCCGCCCTGGGTCACTGCGTCGGCCATTCTGCTCCCCCGTCGCCTGATCCGTGGCGCGCGGCGGCAGGCCCCCTGCAACCTCGCGCGCATGTTACCACGGCTGTTTAGAATACCGTTGCACACAGGGCAATCGGCAATGCGCCTCGGTACCCTGCCGCAGGCCGGCGCAAAGCGATATCCCAAGCACAGCAATCGCGCTGCGGCATACTGTCCGAAGGGTCTTGTCTCCGCCATGGACCGAACCGGGCGCCCGGCGCGGCCGGTGCGTCACCTCCGGCACAGCAGGCAGAAGGCCGGGCCGTTGGGGTGCTGGCGGTCGTCGAAGGCGATCTCGACGCGGTCGAAGCCCAGCCGGGGCATCAGGGCCAGCAGGTCCTCGCGGTGGATCCAGTTGGAATACAGGTCCGATCCGCCGCAGAACCCGCTCCAGCCCAGCGCCTCGCCATAGCGCTGACGCACGAGGCGGACCCCCATCCCCTCGGCCTCGACAACCTGGGGCGTGGCGTGGTCCCACTTGCCCTGCGCCAGCGGCGCCTCCAGCCCCGGATGCCACAGCGACAGATCCGGCTCGAAACAATGGGTCCACAGAAACAGCGTGTCGGCCGCCCGGGCGATGGCGCGCAGCAATGCGACCGGATCCTTCATGTGGTAAAGCACCCCGGAGGCCAGAACCAGATCGAAGGCGCCGGGCTCCAGCGCCATCCTCTCGAAATCCCCCAGCAGGAACTTCGCCTTCAGCCCGAAATGGTTCTTCACGACCAGACAGCGCAGGAAGGCGCCCCTGTTGGATTCGACCGCCAGCACCCGGGCGCCGGCGCGCTCCAGCATGCAGGTGTGCCCCCCCTCCAGCGGCCCCAGCTCCAGCACCGACTTCTCCGCCACATCCACCCGCTCGAACAGCCAGGTCAGCCGCGGATCCTCGGTCCCGCGGAAACCGCCCGAGGTCTCGACCCCGTCGAAGGCCGTCGACCAGGCGGACCCGAACAGGTCGAAGGCATTCTGTTCGCTGGGCGGCACTGTCAGGAAACCGGCCAGCAGCTGGTCGAGCGTCGGTGCCTCGGCGTGCTCCCGCTCCGGCCGCTCGCCGCTCCGCCTGCGCCCGAAAAGCCTCATCGTCGTCCCCCGCTGCTGCCCAAGGTCGCACCGCAACCAGCTCCACGGCGTCGCCGCGGCGCCGCTTAGCACGCCCGCCCGGAGGCCGAAAGCGCCAGCGTGGCCGAGCGGTCAGATCGGCGCGTCGGCCCGGCGCGGCGCCTCCTCCAGCTCCGGCAGCGGCTCCACGCCCTCGGCGTCGAACATCCGCGCCAGCCGCTCGGCGCTCGCCAGCAGCATCGCCTGCTCCCAGTCGGCAAGCCGCGCGAAGCGCTCGGCGAAGCGGCCATAGAGCGGGTCGGGCGCCTCGGCCAGCACCCGCCGCCCGGCGTCGGTCAGGATCACCCAGACCATGCGCCGGTCGGCCTGTCCGCGCTCGCGCCGCACCAGCCCGCGCGCCTCCAGCCGGTCGATCTGCGTGGTCACCGTGGCCTGCGACACCCCCAGCTTGCGCGCGATGTCGCGCGGCAGCTCCTGGCCCCGCTCGGCCAGCGCATGCAGCACCAGCATCTGCGCCGGCGTCAGCCCCGAGGCCCGCGCGATCGCCCGCGCATTGCCGTCGATCGCCCGCAGCACCCGCCGCAGCGCGATCAGCGTCCCATCCACCCGTTCCGCCATAGCCCTCACCCCCCGCAGACGGCCCGCCGGCCCTTCCTCAGTCCCTCAAACCTTTAGAAGGGCGAACGAAAAATTCCGCCAGACCCCGCGGAACGCGCCATTCGTCCTCATAAACCTCTAATATTCGCGCGGAAATCTGTCAAGCCGCACAAATTTCAGGCGGCCCTTGAACGAGAGGCCGCAGTCCGTATATTTAGAGACCCTAAGCAACAAGGCGTGATGGACAGTATGGCAACCAGAACCTGGAAGTTGATCGAGACCCCCAAAGGCACGGTGCGGTTGCGCCGGCCGGTCAAGACCGACGGCACCGACGTGCAGGCCCTGATCGCCCGCTGCGCGCCGCTGGACCAGAACTCGCTCTACATGAACCTGATCCAGTGCGACCATTTCGCGGACACCTGCGTGATCGCGGAGCAGGGGGATCAGCTGCTGGGCTGGATCTCGGCCCATGTTCCGCCCGGCCGCGAGGACACGATCTTCGTCTGGCAGGTGGCCGTCGATTCCCGCGCCCGCGGCATGGGCCTCGGAGGCCGCATGCTCGAAGCGCTGCTGGAACGCCCCGCCTGCGAGGCCGTGACCCGGCTGGAAACCACCATCACCGAGGACAATGACGGCTCCTGGGCCCTCTTCCGCGGCTTTGCCCGCCGGATGGACGGTGAGCTCGACCACAAGCCGCACTATGTCAGCGACCGTCACTTCGACGGCGCCCATGACACCGAGCATCTCGTGACGATCGAGCTCGCCGTCGAGGACGCTGCGCGCAGCGCGGCCTGAGCCCGTCCCCACACCAGACACCGAAAGGCGGTACTCCATGACCGACCAATCCCGCATGACCATCTACGACCGACGCGAATCCCAGGTGCGCAGCTATTGCCGCAGCTTCCCGGTGGAGTTCACCGCCGGGCGCAACGCGACGCTGACCGACGCCGAGGGGCGCGAGTACATCGACTTCCTCGCCGGCTGTTCCTCGCTGAACTACGGTCACAACGACCCGGACATGAAGGCGGCGCTGATCGACCACGTCAGCCGCGACGGCATCGCCCACGGCCTCGACATGCACACCGACGCCAAGACCGCCTTCCTCGAGGCGTTCGAGCGGCTGATCCTCCGCCCCCGCGGCATGGAGCACAAGGTCATGATGACCGGCCCCACCGGCACGAATGCCGTCGAGGCCGCGATGAAACTGGCCCGCAAGGTGACGGGGCGCGAGACCATCGTGGCCTTCACCAACGGCTTCCACGGGATGACCATGGGCGCGTTGGCGGCCACCGGCAACGCCGGCAAGCGCGCGGGCGGCGGCATGGCGCTGCACGGCGTCGTGCGCATGCCCTATGAGGGCGCGATGGAGGGCGTCGACAGTCTCGCGATGATTGAGGCGATGCTCGAAAACCCCTCGAGCGGCATCGACAAGCCGGCCGCCCTCCTGGTGGAGCCGGTGCAGGGCGAGGGCGGCCTCAACGCGGCCTCCGCAGACTTCCTGCGGGGTCTGAAGCGGCTGGCCGACAAGCATGGCGCGCTGCTGATCGCCGACGACATCCAGGCGGGCATCGGCCGCACCGGCACCTTCTTCAGCTTCGAGGGCATGGACGTGGTTCCCGACCTGATCCCGCTGGCGAAGTCGCTGTCGGGCATGGGCCTGCCCTTCGCGGCGCTGCTGCTTCGCCCCGACCTCGACATCTGGAAGCCCGCCGAGCACAATGGCACCTTCCGCGGCAACCAGCACGCCTTCGTCACCGCCCGCATCGCGCTCGAAAAATTCTGGGCCGACGACACCTTCGCCAAGGAGGTGCAGGGCAAGGGCGAGTTCCTCGGTCGCCGCCTGTCCGAGATCGCGACCCTCATCCCCGGCGCCCGCCTGAAGGGCCGCGGCATGATGCGCGGCATCGACGTGGGCTCGGGCGAGATGGCCGAGGCGATCTGCGCCACCTGTTTCGAGCACGGGCTGGTGATCGAGACCTCCGGCGCCCATGACGAGGTGGTCAAGGTCCTCGCCCCCCTCACCATCCCCGAGGCGCAGCTCGCGCGCGGCCTCGACATCATCGAATCCGCCGTCCGGGCCCAGCTCGGCAACGGCACCCCCATGGCAGCGGAGTAAACCATGATCGTACGCGACTTCCACGAAGCCCAGAAGACCGACCGCCGCGTGGCCGACCAGCGCTGGGAATCGGTCCGGCTCCTGCTCGCCGGCGACGGGATGGGATTCTCGTTCCACATCACCACCATCGAGGGCGGCTCCGAGCACACCTTCCACTACAAGAACCATTTCGAGAGCGTCTACTGCATCTCGGGGAAGGGCTCGATCGAGGATCTGGCCACCGGTGAGGTCCACCAGATCCGCCCCGGCGTGATGTATGCCCTCGACAAGCACGACAAGCACACGCTGCGCTGCGAGGAGACCACGGTCTTCGCCTGCTGCTTCAACCCGCCGATCACCGGCAACGAAGTGCACCAGGCCGACGGTTCCTACGCCGCGGCGGACTGACATTGCTCCGGTCGGGACCCCCCGGCCGGACCCGGCCA
>SKMM01000293.1 GCA_007121055.1 Paracoccaceae bacterium
CCAAGGCGCTGAAGAAGGACACGCCGGTGCGGCGGGTGGTGTTCAACGCCATCACCAAGGCCGCCGTCACCGAGGCGATGAAGAACCCCCGCGACGTCGACATGGAGCTGGTGCGCGCCTACCTCGCGCGCCGGGCGCTGGACTATCTGGTGGGCTTCAACCTGTCTCCGGTGCTGTGGCGCAAGCTGCCTGGCGCCAAGTCGGCGGGCCGGGTGCAGTCGGTCTGCCTGCGGCTGATCGTCGAGCGTGAGATGGAGATCGAGGCGTTCCGGGCGCAGGAATACTGGTCCGTCGCGGCCATGCTGCGCACCCCGCGGGGACAGGATTTCGAGGCCAAGCTCACGGTGCTGGGGGGCAAGCGGCTGGACCGCTTCGATCTGTCCACCGCCGCGCAAGCCGAGGTGGCGGTGCAGGCCATCCTCTCCCGCGACCTCGTGGTGGACAAGGTCGAAGCCAAGCCCCTGAGCCGCAACCCCGCGCCCCCATTCATGACCTCCACCCTGCAGCAGGAGGCCAGCCGCAAGTTCGGCATGGGCGCCAAGCAGGCGATGTCGGCCGCCCAGCGCCTGTATGAGGCCGGCCACATCACCTACATGCGCACCGACGGCATCGACATGGCCCCCGAGGCTGTCTCGGCCGCCCGCAAGGCGGTGGGGGAGTTCTACGGGGCCAACTACGTCCCCGAAAAACCCCGCATCTACAAGAACAAGGCCAAGAATGCGCAGGAGGCGCACGAGTGCATCCGGCCCACCGACATGTTCGCGAAGCCCGAAAAACTGCGCCTCACCGACCCAGACCAGCGGCGCCTCTACGACCTGATCTGGAAGCGCACCATCGCCTGCCAGATGGCCGGCGCCCGGATCGAACGCACCACCGCCGACATCCTCAGCCGCGACGGCGAGGTCGGCCTGCGCGCCACCGGCCAGGTGATCCTCTTCGACGGTTTCCTCAAGGTCTATGAGGAAGGCCGCGACGACGAGGACGGCGAGGACGGCCGCCGGCTGCCGCAGCTGACCGGCGGCGAGCGGGTGGAACTGTCCCCCGCGGGCGGCTTTGGGTCCGCCTTCGACAAGGCGGTGGCGGAGGCCGAGGCCAAGCCCGAGGACCGCGGCGGCCTTCGCGTCCACCCTGCCGCCGTGATGGGCGGCGATGGCGCAGTGCTGGGCCTGCAGCACCACACCCAGCCGCCCGCGCGCTACACCGAGGCGACGCTCGTGAAGAAGATGGAGGAGATCGGCATCGGCCGCCCCTCCACCTATGCCTCCATCGTCACCACGATCCAGGACCGCGGCTATGTCCGCAAGGACCGCAACCGGCTGATTCCCGAGGACAAGGGCCGACTCGTCACCATCTTCCTGCTGCACTACTTCAGCCGCTACGTGGGCTACGACTTCACCGCCGATCTGGAGAGCCAGCTCGACCACGTCTCGGCCGGCGAACGCGACTGGCAGGAGGTGCTCGAACGCTTCTGGCGCGACTTCTCGGCCCATCTGCAGGAGACGGCGGGCCTGCGCATCACCGAGGTGCTGGAGACCATCGACGAGGCGCTGGCCCCCCATCTCTATCCCGCGCGCGAGGACGGCAAGGACCCGCGCTTGTGCCCCGGCTGCGACAAGGGCCGGCTGAGCCTGCGCACCGCCCGCTCCGGCGGCGCCTTCCTGGGCTGCTCCAACTACCCCGAATGCCGCTACACCCGCCCCCTCTCCGCCCCCACGGGCGAGGACGCCGGCATCCCGCCCGAGGGCGTTCTTCTCGGCCATGACGGCCCCGACGCCATCACCCTGCGCACCGGCCGCTTCGGACCTTACGTCCAGCGCGGCGAGGCCACCGAAGAGGTGCCGAAGCCGCCGCGGTCCTCGCTGCCGAAGGGCTGGACCCCCGAGACCATGGACCTTGACCGCGCGCTGATGCTGCTGAGCCTTCCGCGCGAGGTGGGCACGCATCCGGAGGATGGCGAGCCCGTGGTGGCCGGGATCGGCCGCTTCGGCCCCTTCGTGCGCCACAACAAGACCTACGCCAACCTGTCCGAGGTCGACGAGGTCTTCACCGTCGGCATGAACCGCGCCGTGGAACTGCTGGCCCAGAAGGCCGCGCGTGGGGGCCGCGGGGCGGCCGCCACGCCCCTCAAGGAACTGGGCGAGCATCCCGACGGCGGCGCGGTGGCGGTGATGGAGGGCCGCTATGGCCCCTATGTGAAGTGGAACAAGGTCAACGCCACGCTGCCCAAGGACACCGACCCGCAATCGGTCACTCTGGAACAGGCGCTGGAGCTGGTGGCGGCCAAGGCTGGCGCCAAGGGCCGGAAGACCGCCACCAAGGCAAAGACCACCGCCAAGGCGAACACCACCGCAAAGGCGAAGACCGCCACCAAGGCAAAGGCCAGCGTCAAGGCCAAGACCGAGGGCAAGGCTAAGGCGGCGGGGGAGACCAAGGCCAGGGCCACCGGTACGCGCAAGGCGGCCACCCCGCGCGGCGGCACGGAGGCGAAGACCGCGGGGGCGAAGAAATCCAGCCGCACCGCCGCGGAGTGAGGCCCCCGGGCGGGCGCGGGCCGGGCTGTGCGATTGACACTCCGCCCGCCGCGGCCGCATACGCCGGACCAGCCCCGGGGGCTGGATGGCGGCAGGGCCGCGCCCCGGACGGTTTGGCGGACAGGCAAGCGGAGACAGCTTCATGAACAAGATCTACGGCTCGGCGGCGGAAGCGCTCGATGGGGTGCTGTTCGACGGGATGACCATCGCCGCGGGCGGCTTCGGGCTGTGCGGCATCCCCGAGAACCTGATCGCCGCGATCCGGGACGCGGGCGTGACGGGCCTGACGGTGGCGTCGAACAACTGCGGGGTGGATGAGTTCGGCCTGGGCATCCTGTTGAAGACCAAGCAGATCCGCAAGATGATGTCGTCCTATGTGGGCGAGAACGCCGAGTTCATGCGCCAGTTCCTCTCGGGCGAGCTTGAGCTGGAGTTCAACCCGCAGGGCACGCTGGCCGAGCGCCTGCGCGCGGGCGGCGCCGGCATCCCCGGTTTCTACACCCGCACCGGTGTGGGCACCGTCATCGCCGAGGGCAAGGAGCACAAGGAGTTCGACGGCGAGACCTACATCCTCGAACGCGCCATCGTGGCCGACCTCGCCATCGTCAAGGCGTGGAAGGCCGACACCACCGGCAATCTCGTGTTCCGCAAGACCGCGCGCAACTTCAACCCGCCCGCGGCCATGTGCGGCAAGGTCTGCGTGGTGGAGGTCGAGGAGATCGTGCAGCCCGGCACCCTCGACCCCGACCACATCCACCTGCCGGGCATCTATGTCCACCGCATGATCCAGGGCGAGCACGAGAAGCGCATCGAACAGCGCACCGTCCGCGCCGCCTGACAGGGCATGGCCGACCGGTGGATCTTTCCGCACCGGTCCGCCGCGTCTTGCCGAGGGCCGCGGCCCGGGCCCGCGTGCACGGCAGCGCGTGGATCTCACCGAGTCGGCTCAAGCCGCTGTTCCGAGGCGCCCGGCTGACCCCGATATCCCGCGCAGCATCGGTCGGCCGTGCCGAGACCGGTCGGGCCCCGACGCCCCGCCGGCACTGCCGCCTGATGCGCTGCGTGTCAGGCTCGACGGTCGGGCCCCCTCAACCCCGGACACGCCCTGCCGTCCGCGGGTGGACCCGACGATAGGGTGGGGCCGTCCCGCCCACCGCCGGCGCGTGCCGCTCCAGCATGGTCACGCCCCGCACCGTTGCGCCCATTTGCAACCCGCGTCGGCGGCGGTATAGGTCGGCGCCAAGGCACCGACGCCACGCCAGCAACAGGAGACCGCCCATGCCCTGGGACCGCAATCAGATGGCCGCCCGCGCGGCGCAGGAGCTGGAGGACGGGATGTATGTCAATCTCGGCATCGGCATCCCCACGCTGGTGGCCAACCACATCCCCGAGGGCGTGACCGTCACCCTGCAGTCCGAAAACGGCATGCTGGGCATCGGCCCCTTCCCAATGGAGAACGAGGTCGACCCCGACCTGATCAACGCCGGCAAGCAGACCGTGACCGCGTTGCCGCACACCGCCTTCTTCGACAGCGCCGAGAGCTTCGCGATGATCCGCGGCGGCAAGATCGCCATGGCGATCCTGGGCGCCATGGAGGTGGCCGAGAACGGCGATCTCGCCAACTGGATGATCCCCGGCAAGCTGGTGAAGGGCATGGGTGGGGCGATGGACCTGGTCGCGGGCGTCAAGCGCGTGGTGGTGGTGATGGACCACACCAACAAGGCCGGCGAATCCAAGCTTCTGCGCGCATGCACCCTGCCGCTGACCGGCAAGGGCGTAGTGAACCGGATTGTGACGAACCTCGGGGTGCTCGACGTGGTCGAGGGCGGGCTGAAGATCGTCGAGCCCGCGCCGGGCGTGTCC
>SKMM01000132.1 GCA_007121055.1 Paracoccaceae bacterium
CTGCCCGGCGAAGCCCAGCCGGTGCTCGCCCTCGGCGCGCCGGATGGAGCCGACCCCGCCCTGCAGGCACCCGTAACCGTGGCAGATTTCCTGCGCGCGCTGAACTTCCCCGACACGGTGGAGGATCGCGCGGGCTTTGCAGCCCTGCGCGCGGGTCTTGCCGATCCGCGCGCCGCCCGGGTCATCCGTGCGGCTCAGGACGTGCTGACGCTGCTGAGCGAGGACGGCATCTACATGGACGACCTGATGCCGCCGCCGGGCCTGCCCGAGGCCGACCTGTGGCGCCGGTTTGCCCGCGGCGAACGCGGCCAAAGGGTGGCGGGGCTTGGCGGGGTGGACGATCCCGCGAGCCTGGAGCGCACCGTCACCCGCATGCGCGAGGACGCGGTGTTCCGCGACGTCGCACACCATTTCCTGCGCCATTTCGACCGCATGCTCGAGGCGCTGGAGCCCAACGTCACCGACGCCGACCTGGCCCGCCTGGCCCAGACCCGCTCCGCGCGCGCCTTCATGCTCCTGGGCCGCGTCACCGGCTCCTTCGGCTGACTCGGCCCGGCCGATGTCATCGCGCGCCCAGCAGGCGCGCTCCGGCAGCGTCCGCGCCCCACGCCGGATCGGGCCAGCGACCGACCGGCTGCCTCCGTACCGTCGGGTGATACCAGCGCCGACGGCGGTTGCCCTGTTCCGCTATCGGGCCGGGCCGCCGCCTCCCCTCCGGTGCTGTCTTTCGGCATGGGAGCGGGTATGCACTGGGTCGGCGCCCATGGGGTGATGTCGCCAGATGCCATCTGCGCGCCGGCCGGCCCCTGCGACGCCCGGTCAGGGCAGTTCGCGCAGACCCTGGCCCCAGGCCCGGCGCTGTCCGGCGGACATGCGAACCGCCTGGCCGCGTACCGCGGCGAGTTCGGCGGGAAGGAGCGGCCGGTCGAAGCGCAGCCCGCAGCGACCCGGCACGACCCAGCGCACCTCGGTGTCGATTGCCCCCCCGGGGAGCGAAAGCCGCACCCGGTCGCCGGGCGCCAAGCCGTCCACCCCAACCACCATTGCGCCCTGATCTGCCACGTTGCGCAGTGTTCCGGCGAAGGTGCGGCCGCCCGCTACCAGCTTCACCGGGTGGTCGCAGGGCCAACGCAGTGAACGGTATTTCATCTCATCTCTCCCTACCCGCGGCCTCGCCCACGGGCATGGCAGACATGGCTTGCCAGGCCGTTAACCTCATCGGCCGAGGCCATGACGCGTGTCGCCCGGCGCCTCCGTTAAGTGCGGCGACGCTCCGGGCGGCGCCCAGGCCTCACTCCCGCGGGCGCGCCGGGCCTGGCCGCGGTGTGCGGCTGAAATCCGAGGGCAGGGCGAGCGACCAGATGAACACCGCCATCCAGCCGATGATCGTCCAGCCGGTCAGCAGGTTCACGAGGAACAGGCGCAGGCGCTGGCCGCGCGCCCGGGTCAGCGCGATGAAGGTGGGGATGAAATACACCAGTGCGAACAGCGTTGCGTTAAGCGCGATGAACACGGGCGGGTTGTCGACGATGGACATGGGCAGAGCCTCCTGCCCGCACCCTGCCCAGCCGGGCTGCCCGGATCAATGCCCCGTCCCCCCGCGCACCCTCCGCGGGGCGAAACGCCGCGGACCCGGCTGCCCCTTGCGCCGCGCCTGCAAACCGGGTTTTCTGCCGCGCGAAGGCAGGGGCCCGCCATGGCCGGCCCCGCAAACCGGCCGCGCCGGAGGGGGCGAGCATGCGCTATTCGGGGCTCAGGGTGCTGGCGGAGGGTCTGCGCGGCAACCGCGGCTGGCGCCCCGCCTGGGTCCGGCCCGAGCCGCGCGAGGCCTACGACATCATCATCATCGGCGGCGGCGGGCATGGCCTGTCCACCGCCTACCACCTCGCCAAGGAACACGGGCTGCGCAACATCGCGGTGCTGGAGAAGGGCTATCTCGGCTCGGGCAACATCGGGCGCAACACCACCATCGTGCGCGCCAACTACATGCTGCCCGGCAATTCCGAATTCTACTCGTTCTCGCTACGGCTGTGGGAGAGCCTGGAATCCACCCTCAACTACAACGTGATGCACTCGCAGCGGGGGCTCATCAACCTGTTCCACTCCGACGGGCAGCGCGACGCCTTCGTCCGGCGCGGCAATGCCATGATCAACCAGGGCGACGACGCGATCCTGCTCGACCCCGAGGGGGTGCGTCGCCACCTGCCGTATCTCGACTTCGAGAACATCCGTTTCCCGATCTACGGCGGCCTTTTGCACCCCCGCGGCGGCACCGCGCGCCACGACGCGGTGGCCTGGGGCTATGCCCGCGCCGCCTCGCGCCTGGGCGTGCATATCCTCGAGAACTGCGAGGTCACCGGCATCGACATAGAGGGCGGGCGGGTGACCGGCGTGCAGACCTCGCGCGGGCCGATCCGGGCGCAGAAGGTGGCGATGGTGGTGGCCGGCCGCTCCAGCCAGGTCGCGGCCATGGCCGGCCTGAAACTGCCCATCGAATCCCATGTCCTGCAGGCCTTCGTCACCGAGGGGCTCAAGCCCTGCATCGACCATGTGGTCAGCTTCGGCATGGGGCATTTCTACATCAGCCAGTCCGACAAGGGCGGGCTCGTCTTCGGCGGCGACATCGACTTCCACGCCTCCTACGCCGCCCGCGGCAGCCTGCCCGCGGCCGAACATGTCATGGAGGCCGCCATGACGCTCATGCCCATGATCGGGCGGGCCCGCGTGCTGCGGAGCTGGGGCGGCATCATGGACATGTCGCCCGACGGCTCGCCGATCATCGACCGCACGCCCGTCGACGGGCTCTATGTCAACTGCGGCTGGAACTACGGCGGCTTCAAGGCCGTGCCCGCCTCGGGCTGGTGCCTCGCGCATCTGATGGCGCGTGAGGAGCCCCACGAGGTCGCCGCCCGGTTCCGCCTCGACCGCTTCCTCACCGGCCACCTGCTGGACGAGGAAGGTACCGGCAGCCAGCACAACCTGCACTGAGAGATGCCCCACCGGAGCGCGCCATGTTGATCCCCTGCCCATTGTGCGGCCCCCGCGACCGGCGCGAATACCACTACATGGGCGCGGCCGACTATCTGGACCGCCCGCCCCCCGGCAGCCTGCCCGAGGCCTGGGACGCCTATCTGCACCTGCGCGACAACCCCGCCGGCCGCACCCGCGACCTCTGGCAGCACGAATGCTGCGGTGCATGGCTGGAGGTCGATCGCTGCACCGTCACCCACCGCGTCTTCGGCGCCCGCCTTTTGACGGAGGCGCGCGATGCGGGTTGACGGATACGGCCTGATCGACCGCGACCGCCCCCTCACCGCCCGTTTCGACGGGCAGGAGGTTGCGGGCTATGCCGGCGACACGCTGGCTTCGGCGCTGGTGGCGGGCGGCGTGCGGCTTGTGGGCCGATCCTTCAAGTACCACCGGCCCCGCGGCCTGATGACCGCGGGGCCCGAGGAGCCCAACGGGCTGGTGGAAGTGCTGGAGCCCGGTGGCCAGGTCACCCCCAACACCCGGGCGACCGTGCAGGAGCTGTTCGAGGGGCTGGAAGCGCGCAGCCAGAACCGCTGGCCCTCGCTGCGCCACGACCTGCTGGAGGTCAATGACCTGCTCTGGCCCTATCTGGGCGCAGGGTTCTACTACAAGACCTTCATGTGGCCCAAGGCGTTCTGGGAGAAGGTCTACGAGCCGCTGATCCGCCGCGCCGCGGGCCTCGGCCGGCTGTCGGGGCAGCACGACGACGCGCCCTATGAACGCGCCTTCGCCCATGCCGACCTCTTGGTGATCGGCGCCGGTCCGGCGGGCCTGATGGCCGCGCTGGCCGCCGGCCGCGCCGGTGCCGACGTGATCCTGGCCGAGGCCGACAGCCGGGCCGGCGGGCGGCTCCTGCACGAGGCCGAGACCATCGACGGCCAGGCCGGGGCCGCCTGGGCCTCCTCGGTGCTGGCGGAGCTCGAGGGGCTTCCCAATGTCCGCGTGATGCTGCGCACCACCATCACCGGCGCGCTGGACGATGGCGGCTGGGCGGGGTTGGAGCGCGTGGGGCTGCACCGCCCGCCCGCGCCCGACCTGCCGCGCGAATGCTTCTGGCGCATCACCGCGCCCCGCGCGATCCTGGCCACCGGCGCGCTGGAACGCCCCATCGCCTTCCCCGACAACGACCGCCCCGGGGTGATGCTCGCCTCGGCCGTGCGCGGCTACCTGCACCGCTATGGCGCGGTGGCGGGACGCAAGGTCGCGGTGTTCGGCCCCCATGACGACGCCCAGCGCACCGCGCGCGACCTGGCCGCCGCGGGCGTCACCGTCACCGCCCTGATCGACCCGCGCGACGCGGCGCCCGAGACGGCCACCGGCGACTGGAAGCTCTATGCCGGCAGCGTCGTCACCGGCAC
>SKMM01000298.1 GCA_007121055.1 Paracoccaceae bacterium
CCGTCGGCCTGACGGGCGACCTTGCCCGTCTCGAGGGTGAGCGTCTCACCCCCCCATTCCATCGATTTGCGGACTACGTTGAACATCTCGTTTCCATCGTCTGGCCGTGGGGACCCTCCCCTGGCCCGGGTTGCATACGGGCCGCATTGCCCGTGGCCCCTCCTGTGCTTCTCTCCGGCCCGCCCCGCGGGGCCCAGCGGGGCCGGCGTCGGACATCGGGCGCTGGGGCCCGGGTGTCTGATGCGACCGCGCCCCCGAACCGGGGGCGCGACAGTGCGTCAGCGGCGGATGCCGAGGCGGGCGATCAGGTCGCGATAGCGCCCCTCGTCCTTGCCCCGCAGGTAGTCGAGCAGCTTGCGCCGCTGGGCCACCAGCTTCAGAAGGCCACGCCGCGAGTGGTTGTCCTTCTTGTGGGTCTTGAAATGCTCCGTCAGCGTGCTGATGCGCGAGGTCAGGATCGCAACCTGCACCTCGGGCGACCCGGTATCGCCGTCCTTCGTGGCGAATTCCTTGACGACGCGTGCCTTCTCTTCGACCGTGATCGACATCGGGGTCTCCTTGTCATGAATGGCGCAAGCCGGGATGTCGTCCAGCAGGGCCCGTGGAGGAACCGCCGCGGCGGATGTACCACGGCGAAGCCGCCCTCATAAGCCAAATCCAAAGCAAAGGAAAGTCGCGCCGACACGGTGCCGGGGTGGGGTCGCATGCCGCAGGTGATCGGTGCGGTTGACGTCCGCTTCTTGATACAGATCATTGGATGGCGCCGCCCGCAGGGGTGGTATGCCGAGGAACACCCAAGGAGGGACAGAATGACCTTTCACCCCACCCGCAGCCTGATCGCCGCCGCCGGCGCGATGGCGCTGCTGACCGGAGCCGCGGCGGCCGACATCGACCTCGAGCAGTACATGGAGATGTTCGAGCCGCTGCCGGCGCTGCCGCCGATCCCGGCCGACAATTCGCTGACCCCGGAAAAGATCGAGCTGGGCAAAATGCTGTTCTTCGAGCCGCGCCTGTCGTCCTCGGGCGTGATTTCCTGCGCCACCTGCCACAACCCCGCGCTGGGCTGGGCCGACCGGCTGCCGCGCGGCACCGGCCATGAGGGCCAGATCGGCCTGCGCAACACCCCCACCGTGCTGAATTCGGGCTTCCTGACCAGCCAGTTCTGGGACGGCCGGGAGCCCGATCTCGAGGGCCAGGCGCTGGGCCCCATCGAGGCGCCCGACGAGATGGCCATGGACCTCGACGAGGCGCTGCAGCGCATCGAGGAGTTCGACGTCTACATCCGGCTGTTCAGCGAAGCGTTCCCTGACGACGAAAACCCGATCAACGCGCAGAACGTCGCGCAGTCGCTGGCCACGTTCCAGCGCACGCTGAACACCCCCAACTCGCCCTTCGACCGCTTCCTGCGCGGCGACATGCAGGCCATGACCGAGCAGCAGGTGGCCGGCATGGTGGCCTTCGTGGACAACGGCTGCGTGGCCTGCCACCAGGGCCCGGCGCTGACCGACGGGATGTTCCACCGCTTCGAGCTGCCCGGGCCCACCGACCTCGGCCGCTATGTGGTCACCGGCGAGGAGTTCGACCGCTACGCCTTCCGCACGCCGACACTGCGCAACGTGGCCGTCACCTATCCCTATTTCCACAACGGCTCCATCGACAACCTGCACGACGCGGTGAACCTGATGGGCGAGCAGATGCTGGGGCAGGAATTCGACGACGAGACGCTGGACGACATCGTCGCCTTCCTGCACGCGCTGACGGGCGAGATGCCGGCGGTGACCATCCCCGCGCTGCCCTGAGGTCTGCCAGCTCCTGTGACGAGGGAACGGCCCGGCCCCCCGGGCCGTTTCCATATCGAGACCAGTTCGGGAGACCTCCCATGCCTGCATACCGCTACCCCGTCCCGCCCGCCCACGAGATCACGCCACAGGCCGCCTGGCTGAACCGCCGTGCGCTGATGGCCGGGCTGGGGGCCGGGGCGCTGACCGGCTGGGGCGGAGGCGCGCTGGCCGGTCTGTCCCTGCCCGAAGTGGCAGACTGGCCGGGCTCCACCGACGAGGCGCTGACGC
Source organism: Paracoccaceae bacterium (assembly GCA_007121055.1). Lineage (GTDB taxonomy): Bacteria > Pseudomonadota > Alphaproteobacteria > Rhodobacterales > Rhodobacteraceae > Rhodobaculum. The sequence continues at coordinate 2,070 of SKMM01000298.1, forward strand.
CGTTCGAGGTGGCGACCAACTACAACAACTTCTTCGAGTTCGGGACCGGCAAGGAGGACCCCGCCGCCAACGCCCACACCCTGCGCCCCAGCCCCTGGGCGGTGGAGATCGCAGGCGAGGTCGAACGCCCCCTGACCCTCGACATCGAGGACATCCTGACCCGCTACCCCATGGAGGAGCGCATCTACCGCCTGCGCTGCGTCGAAGGCTGGTCCATGGTCATCCCCTGGGTGGGATTTCCGCTGTCGCTGATGCTGGAGGACGCGGGGCTGACCTCGCGCGCCAAGTACGTCGAGTTCTTCACCCTGTACGACCCCGAGCAGATGCCGAACCAGACAAGCTCGATCCTCGACTGGCCCTATCGCGAGGGGCTGCGCATCGACGAGGCCATGCATCCGCTGACGCTGATGGCGGTGGGGATGTATGGCGAGGTCATGCCCAACCAGAGCGGCGCCCCCATCCGGCTCGTGGTGCCGTGGAAATACGGGTTCAAGTCGATCAAGTCGGTGGTGCGCATCGACCTGCGCGAGGACCGCCCGGTGTCCAGCTGGGAGGCCCGCCAGCCCCGCGAATACGGCTTTTTCGCCAATGTGAACCCCGAGGTGCGCCATCCCCGCTGGCACCAGGCCACCGAACGCCGCCTGCCCGATGGCGGCCGCATCCGCACCGAAATGTTCAACGGCTATGCCGAGGAGGTCGCCCATCTCTACGAGGGCATGGACCTGACCGAGAATTTCTGATGACTGCGCCTCGGGGACAGGACTGATGCGCGCGGCCTCGGTCGTCGGCTGGACCGTGACGCTGGGCGGCGCGCTGCCGGGGTTGTGGCTGGTGTGGCAGTGGCAGACGGGCGCCCTGGGCTTCGTGCCCGACGAGCCGCTTCTGCACTGGACGGGCCGGTTTGCGCTGGTGGGGCTGGTGGCGACGCTGGCGCTGGGGCCCTTGCACATCGCCGCGCGCTGGCCGCCCCTGTTCGCGGCCCGCCGCCCCATGGGCCTGTGGGCCTTCACCTATGCGGTGGCGCATCTGGCGATCTGGGCTCTGTTGGACCAGGCGGGGATCTGGGAGTTCATCTGGGCCGAGGCCACCAGCATGGCCAATGTGCAGCTTGGTCTCGCCGCCCTGCTGTTGCTCCTGCCACTGGCGTTGACCTCGTTCAACGAAGCGGTGCGGCTGCTGACCCTGCCGCGGTGGAGCGCGCTGCATCTGCTGGTCTGGCCCGCAACGCTGCTTGCGCTGACCCACGCGTGGATGGTGGCCCGGTTCGACAGCCCGCTGGTGGTGGCGTTGGGGGCACTGACGCTGGCGATGCTGACCACCCGGCTGATCGCCGGCCTGCGCGGGCGCGGTTGAGCGCCATCCGGCCGAGCGTGACCGCGAAGTCCGTCTTCCAGGGAGGCGGCGTCGAGGACGGGTCTGACGGGCGGGGGCGCCATTGCGGCCTCCGACCGGGCGCCCCAGACCGGCACGCCACCCGGCGCCGCGTCGGCGGAAGCAGAGCGCCCGGCGCGGCAGGCTAGCCGCTCAGACGGGGGAAATCAGGTCGGGACCCTCGGCACGGTTGGAATTCACCGCCCGGCCCACCCTGTGCACTGCCAGCAGGCCCTCGGGGGCCGGGCGCATCAGCGTCGCAGCGCCGTGGCCTGCCTCGCCCAGCCACAGCGCATGGTCCTCGGGCGCGACGAAGACCGGCATGCGGTGGTGCAGGCGCGCCAGCGTCGTATTCGCGGCGCAGGTGACAACTGCGCAGGTCACAAGGCGGGTGTCGTCCCGGTCCCAGACCTGCCAGACGCCGGCCATGGCCAGCGGCTCGCCGCCCGCGGCGTGGATGTACCAGGGCTGACGCTCGCCGTTCTCTTCGGTCCATTCGTAGAACCCTGTGGCGGGAATGAGGCAGCGCCGGGCCCGGGCGGCCTCGCGGAAGGCGGGCCTTCGGGCGATGCTTTCGGCCCTGGCGTTGATCAGCAGGGGTCCGCCCGCCGGACGGTCGTACCAATGGGGCAGGAAGCCCCAGCGCAGCGACGCCAGACGGCGCGTGCCGGCCTGCGAGATCACGGCGGCCACGGGCTGGGTGGGGCAGATGTTGTAACGCGGGGGCTCGGGCAGGTCGTTGGCCGGAACGGCCTCGAACAGCCGGGCCAGCGCCTCGGTCGGGTGGGTCAGGGTGAAGCGGCCGCACATGGGACAACCCTGCCGCGGGCGCCGCGCGGGGGAAAGCCCCGGGCTGCGCCCGCGCAGGCCCGGGGGGCCGATCCACCGTGGCGCCGCCGCCCTCTGGGCCGCGCTGTCTGCGCGGCGGGGAAGCCCCG
>SKMM01000104.1 GCA_007121055.1 Paracoccaceae bacterium
AGCGGGGAAGGGCGCCCTCGGGCCGACCCTCGGCCAGCGCGGCGACCGCGGCCTCGGCAGCCATCCGCCCCGAGGCGATGGCGTGGCCGATCCCCTCGCCCGTCATGGGGTCCACGAGGCCCGCGGCGTCGCCCGCCAGCAGCACCGCGCCGCGGCCGGGGGTGGGGCGGAAATCGCCGGCGGGCAGGAAATGGCCCTTGGTCTGGAGTTGCCCGGGGCCGATGCCATGCCGCGCGAGATAGGCCGCCAACCGCCGCCGCAGGTCCGGATTGGCGCGGTGCAGCCCGCCCACGCCCAGGGTCAGGCCATCCTGCTTGGGAAAGGCCCAGCCATAGCCCCAGGGCGCGGCGGCAAAGTCGATCTCCACCCAGTCGCCCGGCTCCCGGGAGGGCGCCTCCACCTCCAGCGCAAAGCCGATGGTGGCGGGGTCATGGGCCCGACCGAACAGGCGCCACGCGACCGCGCTGTTGACACCGTCGGCACCGATCAGCACGCCATAGCGCAGCCACCGCCCGCAACTCAGCCGCAGCGCGCGGCCGTCGAGGTCGATCTCCTTGGGCCGGCTGCGCGGCACGGCGCAGGCGCCGGTTTCAATGGCGGCGGCACGCAGCCGGGCGTCGAAGGCCCGGCGCATGGTCATGTGCAGCGCCGGGGCATCCTCCAGCCGGCCCAGCACGCGCCCGGCTGCGGTGAACCGCACCCGCGCCGTGGACAGGAACAGATCCGGCGTCACCTCCAGCCCGAAGGCCCGGCGCATCTCGGCCGCGGCGCGGCCGGTCACCCCGCCGCCGCAGAGCTTGTCGCGGGGAAACTCTGCCCGGTCCACAAGCGCCACGCGCAGCCCCGCGCGGGCGGCCACGCAGGCGGCCGCACTGCCCGCCGGCCCCGCGCCCACCACCGCGACATCGACCCGACCGTCCACCGAACGCTCCCCGTTCCGCGACCGCCGCCCGCTGGCTGCCGGCCCCCGCGATCAGTCGCGCTTGGGCATGTAGCGCTGCGCCTCGGCCCGCAACTCCTCGGCCAGGCAGCCGTCGACGGCCTCGACCTGCGCCATCTGCGCCCGCCGGCCGCGGGCATCCGCCGCCAGCAGCATGCGCCGCAACAGCGCCGTCTGCCCGCGCGGGCTGTCGTAAAATACCTCGGCCTCGATCAGCCGCTCGGAGGGCGGGCCGAAGACGAGAAGCGCCCGGTCGCTGGCGAGCGCCCCATGGGCCGCCAGCGCACAGGCCTCGGCGTCGCCGCCGCAGCGCGCGGTGCACAGCACGGCGATGCCCGCGGCCTCCGGGGCGCTCAGCAGCCAGTCGGCCAGATCCTCGCGCGCCACCTCCAGCCCCATGCGCAGCCGCTGCGGATCGCCCGGGTGCAGGGTGTCGATCCCCGCCGCGATGTCCCCGTCGCGGTCAGAGGCATCCTCCCATTCGCGCCAGATCAGGTATTGCAGGCTGGACGGGTACCCCTCCCAGCCGGCCAGCTCCGCAAATCCCCGGCGCTCGCGCACCGACAGGGCAAACAGCGCCTCGCGCGCGGCCCGCGGCTCGCCGGCCTCGGCGAAGGCGCGCGGCAGCGACATCGGGCTGCCCACATCCCACAGGCTCAGCCACAGGCCCGCCAGATCCTCGCGCGCGGCGGCCTCGTGCATCCAGCTGCGCCCCGACATGCCGCCCGGGGCGCGCATCAGCGCCACCCGGTCGTCCCGCGGCAGGCGCGACAGCCACGGCCCCTGCAGCGACGGCGTCCGGTCGATCAGCGCCAGCAGGATCTGCGCCGCGACATTGCCGCCCTCGGCCTCGCGCGCCAGCGCCGGCAGCGCCGCGGCCTCATCGTCGGCGAGCCACTGGGCGACGGCGTCCTGGTAGCCCGAGGCGCGCTGCCCCGCGATCTCGGCCGCGGCCGGCGCGGGGCCCAGCATCGGACCCAGCAAGACGGCGCACAGCGCCAGCACCCGGGCCCAGCACCGCATCCCACCGCCGTGTTCGGGCATGCCCGACTCTCCACCTTGTTGTCGCCCCACCATCGTCGGACAGGCGGCACTATGGCCGATGCGCCGGTCGGCAACAACCCGCCGATGGCGGGGCACACGGCCCCGTGCACAAACGGAAAAAGGCACCGCAGGGCGGATGCCGAGCGGTGCCAGGGGCCCGGGCGACCAGCGCCGGGGACAGGGAGGCGGGGCCATGACGGTGCCGTCACCGTCCAAGCTGACTCCTTGATATAAGGATTCGCCCGCGGGCTTCCTTGACGCAGATCAAGCCCGCCATGCGGCCACATTGCCGTGGCAGCCCGGCTGCGCTACACCGTCTGCAACGCTCAGGACATCGGAGGTGGGCCATGAACGACGCGACGCCGATCAGGACCAAGGACGCCCCCGAGCTCGGACGCTTCGACTGGGAGGATCCCTTCCGCCTCGACGACCAGCTCACCGAAGAAGAGCGGATGCTGCGCGACGGCGCCCGCGCCTATGCCCAGGACCGGCTGCAGCCCCGCGTCACCGAGGCCTATGCCGAGGAGCGCACCGACCCCGCCATCTTTGCGGAGATGGGCGAGATGGGACTTCTGGGCGTAACCATCCCCGAAGCCCATGGCGGCCTGGGCGCCGGCTATGTCGCCTATGGCCTGGTGGCGCGCGAGGTGGAGCGGGTGGATTCGGGCTACCGCTCGATGATGAGCGTGCAGTCGAGCCTGGTGATGTACCCGATCCACGCCTATGGCAGCGACGCGCAGCGGGCGAAGTACCTGCCGGGGCTCGCCGCGGGCAAGCTGATCGGCTGCTTCGGCCTGACCGAACCGGACGCCGGCTCCGACCCCTCGGGGATGAAGACCCGGGCCGAGAAGATCGACGGCGGGTATCGGCTGTCGGGGACCAAGACCTGGATCTCCAACAGCCCCATCGCCGATGTCTTCGTGGTCTGGGCCAAATCCGACGCCCATGGCGGCAAGATCCGCGGCTTCGTGCTGGACAAGGGCATAAAGGGCCTCAGTGCGCCCAAGATCCCCGGCAAGCTCAGCTTGCGCGCCTCCATCACCGGCCAGATTGTCATGGAGGGGGTCGAGGTCGGCGAAGATGCGCTCTTGCCCGGCGTGGAGGGGCTGAAGGGCCCCTTCGGCTGCCTCAACCGCGCGCGCTACGGCATCAGCTGGGGCGTGATGGGCGCGGCCGAGTTCTGCTGGCACGCCGCGCGGCAATACGGCCTCGACCGGGTGCAGTTCGGCCGCCCGCTGGCCCAGACCCAGCTCTTCCAGAAGAAGCTCGCCGACATGCAGACCGAGATCGCGCTCGGGCTGCAGGCCAGCCTCCGCGTCGGCCGCCTCATGGACGAGGCCCAGGCCGCGCCCGAGATGATCAGCCTGATCAAACGCAACAACTGCGGCAAGGCGCTGGAGATCGCCCGCCACGCCCGCGACATGCATGGCGGCAACGGGATCGCCGGCGAGTACCAGGTGATGCGCCACATGATCAACCTCGAGACGGTGAACACCTATGAGGGTACGCATGACGTGCACGCCCTGATCCTGGGGCGCGCCCAGACCGGGCTTCAGGCCTTCTTCTGACCGACGCTGCGGGGGCCCGCCCCCGTCAACCTCCTGGCTTGGCGCTGTGCCCGTATCGCCCCGGCTTTGAGTCTACGGCTGCGTTGTTCTTGCTCCGTTAGTATTCCCGCGGGCAATGTCGCGCCATGGATCCCGCAGCCGACGATCCCTCGCAGCCTGCCCCTGCCCCGCCGGACGACCGGCGGGACTGGTGGGACTGGTTCGCCGCGCTGCACGAAGGGCGGGGCCGATTCTACCCCCTCGGCCCGCAGCACGCCGCGGCACTGCTGCAGGATGGCCCCGTCCTGATCGTCAGCTTCGAGCTGGTGGATGCGGTCTATGCCCGCACGCCGTCGCGACTGCCGCTGGGGCTGGAGCTGGCGCGCGCCCAGGGCTGGTCGCATCTGTGCCTGCTCGCCACCGGCCCGAGCTGGTTCCGCGACCCGGCGGTCTGGGCGGCGGTCGACCGGCTGGTCGAGGACGGCTTCTTCGAGGAATTCGACGAGGTGGTGTTCTACGGCGCCGGCATGGGCGGCTACGCCGCGGCAGCGTTCTCGGTGGCCGCGCCGGGGGCCACCGTGGTCGCCGTCCGGCCGCAGGCGACGCTGTCGCCCGACCTGGCGGAATGGGACGACCGGTTCCTCGCAGCCCGCCGGCTCGACTTCACCAGCCGCTACGGCTTCGCCCCCGACATGGCCGAGGGGGCCGAGCGGCTGTTCCTGCTCTACGACCCCGACGACACCCGGGATGCGATGCACGCCGCCCTGTTCGCCCGGCCCAACCTCACGCGGATGCGCTGCCGCCACCTCGGCCCCCGGCCGGAGGAGGCGCTGGACGCCACG
>SKMM01000088.1 GCA_007121055.1 Paracoccaceae bacterium
ATCGCGCGATGCTGGGGATCATCGCCGCCCGCCCCTCGGTGCAGCGCCGCGCCGTGCGCCTGCTGGCGGGCGAGATCGCCTATGCCGACCTGCGCCGCGGCTTCGTGAGGCGCCTGGCCGCGCACGCCACCGCCACGGCCCTCGCCCCCCTGCGCCGCCGGGCGGACTGATCCGGTCAGGAGGGAACGCTGGGACCGCCGGGTGCGTGACGGACGCCGTCGCCCACCACCGAAGGCTCCGTGGCTCACCCTACGGCCAAAGCCGCGCACAGGATTGCCGGGCCGCGCAGGCCCCGGCCCGTGTTCGGTCTTGCGGCTTGGGTGCCCCGTGACGCTGCGATCCGTCCCGCAGGGCCGGAGGGGGCTCAGTAGACGACGACCGAACGGATCGACTCGCCCGCGTGCATCATCTCGAAGCCCTTGTTGATCTCCTCCAGCTTGAGGCGGTGGGTGATCATGGGGTCGATCTCGATCTTGCCCTCCATGTACCAGTCCACGATCTGGGGCACGTCGGTGCGGCCGCGGGCGCCGCCGAAGGCGGTGCCTTTCCAGGTGCGGCCGGTGACCAACTGGAAGGGGCGGGTGGAGATTTCGGCGCCCGCGGGGGCGACGCCGATGATGATGGACTGCCCCCAGCCGCGGTGGGTGCATTCCAGCGCGTCGCGCATCACCTGCACGTTGCCGGTGCAATCGAAGGAGTAGTCCGCCCCGCCGATGCGGTCGAAGGGTGTCCTGGTCATCTCGACGAGGTGCTGCACGAGCGGGCCGTCGATTTCCTTCGGGTTGACGAAATGGGTCATGCCGAAGCGCTCGCCCCATTCCTTTTTCCCGTTGTTGATGTCCACGCCGATGATCATGTCGGCGCCGGCCAGCCGCAGGCCCTGGATCACGTTCAGCCCGATGCCGCCGAGGCCGAAGACCACGGCCTTGGCGCCGATCTCGACCTTTGCCGTGTGGATCACCGCGCCGATGCCGGTGGTCACGCCGCAGCCGATGTAGCAGATCTTGTCGAAGGGCGCGTCCTCGCGCACCTTGGCGACCGCGATCTCGGGCAGGACGGTGTGGTTGGCGAAGGTCGAGCAGCCCATGTAATGCAGGATCGGATCGCCATCGAGGGTGGAGAAGCGCGAGGTCCCGTCCGGCATCACGCCCTGCCCCTGCGTCGCGCGAATCGAGGTGCAGAGGTTGGTCTTGCGGCTCAGGCAGGAGGGGCATTCCCGGCATTCGGGGGTGTAGAGCGGGATGACATGGTCCCCCGCCTTCACCGAGGTCACGCCCTCGCCGACCTCCACCACCACGCCCGCGCCCTCATGCCCGAGGATGGCGGGGAACAGCCCCTCCGGGTCGGCGCCCGACAGGGTGAAGTCGTCGGTGTGGCACAGGCCGGTGGCGCGCAGCTCCACCAGCACCTCGCCGGGGCGCGGGCCTTCGAGGTTGACCTCCATGATCTCCAGCGGGTGTCCGGCCTGGACGGCGACGGCGGCACGGGTGCGCATGGCGGTTTCTCCCCTGTTTTGCCCGAGCCTGCGCCAAGGCGGCGCGGGCTGCAAGCGGATCGGTCAGCGGCCGACGGCCGCGATGGCGGTGGTGAAATCCCCAAGCAGCCGGTCGATGTCCTCGACCCCGACCGAGACCCGGAAGAACCCCTCCGAGATGCCGAGCGCGGCCCGGGCCTCGGGCGTGAGCGCGCGGTGGGAGGAGGAGGGCGGGTGCGAGAGGGTGGTGGCGACGTCGCCCAGCGTGGGGGCGAAGGCGATCTGGGGGGCGGCGCGCACCAGCCGGTTGGCGGCGTCGCGCCCGCCGGTGATCTCGAAACTGACCATGTTGCCGCCGCGGGCGCCCAAGAGAGCGGTGGCGCGGTTGTGGTCGGGGTGGTCGGGGCGGGTGGGGTAGAGGACGCGGGTGACGCCCGGCAGGCTGGCGAGGTGGTCGGCGAGGCGGGCGGCATTGGCCTCGGCCCGGTCGTAGCGCAGCGCGAAGGAGTAGAGCCCGCGCTCGGCCAGCCAGCAGTCGAAGGGGCTGGGGGTGAGGCCCGCGGTGATGGCGAAGACCCGCATCGCCTCGCGCAGCGCCGGGTCGCGGGCGGCGGCATAGCCCAGCGTGGCGTCGGAATGGCCCGCGAGCAGCTTGGTCACGGAATGCACCACGATGTCGGCGCCGTGGTCGAAGGGGCGGTAGCCGCGCGGGGTGGTGAAGGTGTTGTCCACCACCAGCAGCACGCCGCGGTCGGCGCAGACCCGCGCGATGCCCTCCATGTCGGCCACGCGCAGGGTGGGGTTGGAGACGACCTCCACCAGCATCAGCCGGGTTTCGGGGCGGATCGCGGCGGCGACGGCGCCCGCGTCGGTGGGGTCCACGAGGTCGGTGGCGATGCCCAGCCGCGGCAGGTCCTCGCGCATCATCCGCAAGGAACGGCCATAGAGCTGGTCGCCCCCCAGCACATGATCGCCCGCCCGGCACAGCCCCATCATCACGGCGGCCACCGCGGCCATGCCCGAGCCGGTGACGATGCCGCCCTCGGCCCCCTCAAGCCCGTCGATCATCCCGGCCAGCACATCGGCGTTGGGGTGGCCTTCGCGGGCATAGGCATAGCCCCTCGCGCGGCCCTCGTACTGGGCGTCCAGCGCGTCGGGGCTTTCGGCGGCATAGACCACCGAGGGTTGCAGCGGCGTGCCCACAGGGCGGCTGGCGCTGGGCGGAAAGGGGCCGCGGCGGATCGGGTTGGGGCTGTCGGTCATCGGGGGCTCGCTGTCGGGAGGGGGGCCGGTCACCCGAGGGCGGAGAGGCCGGCGCGGTATCGGCGGGCGTTCTCGACATAGTGCCGGGCGGACTCGAGGAGCGTCGCCTGCGCGTCGCGGTCGAGGGTGCGGATCACCTTGCCCGGGGCGCCCATCACCAGGCTGCCGTCGGGGATCTCCTTGCCTTCGGTCACCAGCGCGCAGGCGCCGATCAGGCAGCCGCGGCCGATGCGGGCGCCGTTCAGGATCGTGGCGCCCATGCCGATGAGCGTGCCGTCGCCGATGATGCAGCCGTGCAGCATGGCCTTGTGGCCGATGGTGCAGTCCGCGCCGATGGTCACCGGAAAGCCCATGTCGCTGTGCACGACGGTGTTTTCCTGGATGTTCGACCCGCGGCCCAGCCGGATTTCCTCGTTGTCGCCGCGCAGGGTGGCGCCGAACCAGACCGAGGCGTCGTCTTCCAGCACCACCCGGCCGATCAGGTTGGCGTCGGGGGCGACCCAGGCGCCCTCGGCCAGTGTGGGCCGGATCCCGTCAAGCTCCCAGATCATCGCGGACCTCCTCGAATTCGCGGTTGAGGCCGCGCACGAAGCCGGACAGCCCCGGCTGGCGGTCGCGGCGCAGGCGCTCGGCGGTGATGATGGCGATCAGCCGGCCGGCGGTCTCGTCGAGGCTGCGGTTGACCAGCACATAGTCGTATTCGGCCCAGTGGCTGATCTCGTCGCGGCTCTGGGCCATGCGGCGGGCGATGACCTCGGCGCTGTCCTGGCCGCGGGCTTCCAGCCGGCGGGCCAGTTCCGCGATGGACGGGGGCAGGATGAAGATCGAGATGCTGTCGCGCGCGAGCGTCGAGTTGCGGATCTGCTGCCCACCCTGCCAGTCGATGTCGAACAGCGTGTCGCGCCCGGCCTCCACCGCCGCCTCCACCGGGCCCTTGGGCGAGCCGTAGAGGTTCCCGAACACCTCGGCATGTTCCAGCATCTCGCCGCGGGCCACCATGGCCTCGAAGGTGGGGCGGTCGCGGAAATGGTACTCGCGCCCGTCGACCTCGCCGGGGCGGGGGGGGCGGGTGGTGGTCGACACCGAGAACGCGATGCCCGCGTCCCATTCCATCAGCCGGCGCGCCAGCGTGGACTTGCCCGCGCCCGAGGGCGAGGACAGGATGATCAGCAGACCGCGCCGTGCGTCGCCCATGCCCGGTTGCCCCCTGTCATTCCACGTTCTGAACCTGCTCGCGCATCTGATCGATCACCGCCTTGAGGTCAAGTCCGGCCCGGGTCAGGTCCGACGACTGCGCCTTGGCGCACAAGGTGTTGGCCTCGCGGTTGAACTCCTGCGTCAGGAAGTCGAGCTTGCGCCCCGAGGGGCCGTTGGCCTCCAGCAGGGCGCGCGCGGCGCCGACATGTGCGCGCAGGCGGTCAAGTTCCTCGGTCACGTCGCTGCGGGTGGCGATCACCGCCAGCTCCTGCTCCAGCCGGGCGGGGTCGGCCTGCGGGGCGTGGGTGAGCAGGGCGGCCACGGCCTCGGCCAGGGCGGTGGCGCGGGCGGGCAGGCGGGCCTGTGCCAGGGCATCCGCCTCCTCCACCAGCGCCGCAATGCGGTCGAGCTGCGCGGCGATGACCGCCGCCAGCGCCC
>SKMM01000074.1 GCA_007121055.1 Paracoccaceae bacterium
ACCTCCTCGCCGTCGCGGTCCACCACCACGGTCCATTCCTTGGCGTCGTCGTCCCAGCGGGCCGAGGTGCAGCGCGAGCGGGTCCAGTAGTTCAGCTCCATCACCCGCGTGTACATCTCCAGCCAGTCGCCGATCTTGTCCTTGGGCGAGAAGACGGGCCAGTTTTCGGGGAACTTGATGTAGGGGAGATGGTCGTACCAGACCGGGTCGTGCAGGCACAGCGACTTGTAGCGCTTGCGCCAGCTGTCGCCGGGGCGGTCGTTCTTCTCGATGATGATGGTGGGCACGCCAAGTTGCCGCAGCCGGGCGCCCAGCGCGATGCCGCCCTGCCCGCCGCCGACGATGACGGTGTAGGGCTGGCGGGTGTAGCCGAGCTCCCGCGCCTCGGCCTCGCGTTCCTCGGCCCAGGTGGTGCGGTGTTTCTCGGCCCCGTGCTTGGCGCCAAGGGGGCGGTTGAAGCCTGCGGGCTCCTCATGGCCCTTGAGTTCGACCATGGTGGTCAGAAGCGTCCAGATCAGCCCGTCGCGGATGCGGATCAGCCCATAGCCGCGGGCGAGCGCGGTCTCGAACTGGATCCAGGCGGTGGTGATCCCGGCATCCTCAGACGCAGTCTCGCCCTCGGCGATGCGCCAACCGGTGGGCTGGGTGGCGTCGAGCTGCGCGTGCAGCATCTCGGCGATCTGGCCGCGGCCTTCGCTGGTGTGGATGTTCCAGGTGAAAGCATTGAGGTCGCGCCAGTAGCCGTCCTTGGCGAAGCAGGCCGTGGCGCGGTCGATGTTGCCGGCCTCCAGCGCTGCGCCGAAATCCGACAGCACGGTGGTGACGGTGGTGTCGGGCGTGGTGTCGAGCATCTTGATCCTCCCGGTGGGTCATGGCGGCGCCCGGCCGCGGTCGGCCGGGCGAGGGTCAGGCGCAAAAGCAGGCCTCAGAGCGTGCCGGCGTTCATCTCGCGCGCGATATGATCGGCCTGCCGGATCGCAAGTGCCACGATGGTCAGCGTGGGGTTCTCGGCCGCCCCGGTCGTGAACTGCGAGCCGTCCGAGACGAAGAGGTTCGACACCTCATGCGCCTGCCCCCAGCGGTTCACCACCCCGTCGCGGGCATGTTCGGACATCCGCGCCGTGCCGAGGTTGTGGGTGGAGGGGTATGGCGGCGTCGGGAAGACCCGCGTGGCCCCCACCGCCTGATAGATCGCCATGCCCTGCCGGTAGGCGTGGTTGCGCATCGCGACGTCGTTGGGGTGGTCGTCGAAATGAACGTTGGGCGCGGGCAGGCCGAACTGGTCCTTCACGTCGAAGTTCAGGCTGATGCGGTTCGTCTCCTGCGGCATGTCCTCGCCCACGATCCACATGCCGGCCATGTTCTCGTAGCCGTCCAGAGCCGAGGTGAACTCGCGCCCCCAGCCGCCGGGGTCGAGGAAGGCGGCCATGAAGGGTAGCCCGAGGCTGAGGGTCTCCAGCTCGTAGCCCCCGACGAAGCCGCGGGAGGGGTCGTGATGCGCCTCGTCGTTGATGATGCCGGCCATGGTGGTGCCGCGCCACATCTTCACGGGTCGGTCGAAGATGCCATAGACCGAGCCGGTCATGTGGCGCATGTAGTTGCGCCCGACCTGCCCCGAGCCGTTGGCGAGCCCGTCGGGGAAGAGCGCGGAGTTGGAATTGAGCAAAATCCGCGGCGTCTCGATGCTGTTGCCGGCGACGCAGACCACGCGGGCCATCTGCTTGTGGTGGACGCCGTCGGCGTCGGCATAGACCACGCCGTTGACCTTTCCGTTGGCGTCATGCTCGATCACCAGCGCTTGGGCGTTCTCGCGCACCTCCAGGTTGCCGGTGGCCTCGCCCGCCGGGATCTCGGTGTAGGCGGTGGACCATTTGGCGTAGGACTTGCAGCCCTGGAAGCAGAAGCCGAGCTGGATGCAGGCCGGCCGGCCGTCGCGGGGCTGCGAATTGATGGCCATGCGTCCGGTGCTGACCTGGCTGTAGCCCAGCGCCTTGGCGCCCGCCTCGAACACCTTGTAGTTGTTGTTGCCGGGCAGGCCGGGGATGCCATTGGTCAGGGTCACGCCCATCTTGTCCTCGGCGGCCGCGTACCAGGGGTCCATCTCGTCAGCGTCGATGGGCCAGTCCAGCAGGTTGGCGCCGGCGACATGGCCATAGGTGGTGCGCGCCTTCCACTCGTGCGGCTGGAAGCGCAGCGAGGCGCCGGCCCAGTGCACGGTGGACCCGCCCACCGCCTTGACGATCCAGGCCGGCAGGCCCGCGAAGTCGCGCGCGACCCGCCAGGAGCCCGAGGTGGTGCGGGCATCGAGCCAGGAGAGCTGCACGAAGGCGTCCCACTCGTCGTTCACGTAATCCGTGGGCAGGTGCCGCCCCCCGGCCTCCAGCGCCACCACCTTGACGCCGCGCTGCGCCAGTTCGTTGGCGAGCGTGCCGCCGCCTGCGCCGGTGCCGATGATGACCACCACACCGTCGTCGTCGAGATCGAATTTCGTAGCCATGTCCGCGTCCCCCCTCACAGCCAGGCGATGTCGTCGAAGCCGCGGGCGAGGTAGCCGCCCTTGGAGAAGCTCTCGCCCTCATAGCCGAAGACCGGCCAGACATCGGGCTGGTTGTAGAGGCCGGTCACAAGCCCCGCGCGCACGGTCTGGAAGAAGGCCGAGCGCTCCATGCCGCGCAGGATGTCCACGCGGTCGCGTTCCCAGTGCGTGTCGAGGTAGCTGGCGTGGCCGTGGCCCTCGGCGGCCGCATCGAGGGCCGCGATGCCGGCCTCCATGGCGGGCGCGGCCTCGGGGCTGTCGTAGCCGCGCACGGCGATGGCGTAGAACTCGTCGGCCAGCTGGTCGTGGGGATAGATGTCGCGGGCCATCTGGATCAGCGTGGCCATGCTGCGCGGTTCCAGATGGGCGGTCTGCATGGCCCAGGCGCCGTCGCGGGCGGCGACGAAGCCCGCGCCGACCATGAAGCTCGCGCCGGCGGCGATGGAGCGGGCAAGAAGCTGGCGCCGGGTCAACCCCGGGCGGCTTGCGGTGTGCGTCATCTGTCTCCTCCCTCGATGACGGTGATGCACCGTGGCGGGCCGGCCTCCTCCTCCGGGCCGCCGCGGGTCGTCCTACAGGTAGCGCCCCCCCCGTTGCAGGACCTCGATCTGGTAACCGTCGGGGTCGGCGATGAAGAAGAACCGTGCGATGACCTCGCCGCCGGGGGCGAAATCCACGAGCTTGCGGGGGGCGAGGCCGGCCTCGGTCATCCGCACGTGTTCGGCGTCGAGGTCGTCCACCGAAAAGGCGAGGTGGCCGTAGCCATCGCCGAGGTCGTAGGGTTCGGTCCGCCCCTTGTTGACCGTGAGCTCCAACTCGAAGCCGGTTTCCGAATTGGACAGGTAGATCAGGGTGAAATTCTCGAAATCGAGCCGGTCGGCGAGCTTCAGCCCGAAGGCGCGGTCGTAGAACTCGCGCGAGCGGGCCTCGTCGAGGACCCGGATCATGGAATGGATTGCCTTGGCCAAGCTTGCCTCCCGCCTTCCCTGTCAGCTCGACCATGCCAAGGCTGGCGGGGCGGCGGGTAGTAGCATGCTACCACGCTGCGCTGCGGCACATAGGGCCGCGGGGCGGTAGCGTCTCAGGCCGCGTGGCGGCCAGGGGCAAGGTCCGGGTCGGCCGCGGGGTCAGGGCGCCCAGCGGTCCGTTCGAGGTGCACGAGGCAGGTACAGCGCAGAAGCGAGGTGAAATTTCCCGGCTCGCCGCGCAGCTCCAGCACCTCGGCGTGAAGGCGCGAGATGAAGGAGGGGGTGGACAGCCCCTCGGCCGCGGCGATGTCGTCGAGGATCGCCCAGAAGGCGCGTTCCAGCCGGATGCTGGTGCTTTGCCCGTTCAGCCGCAGGCTGCGGGTGTCGCTGTCGTAGCGGGCCGGGTCCTGCCCGGCGAAGATCTGACACATTTCCATCCTCCCCGACGATGCCGCGCGGCCGCGCCGCACGGGTGGGCAGGATGTCGCCCCCGGGGGTCGGGGGTCAAGCGATGTCTTCCCGCGCCCCCCGCCCCGGGAGCGCAGAGGGCCGGGTCCTGGGACAGCGGCCTCTGCGGCAGCCCTGCGCCCCCCGGGGCAAGGTGCGGTTTGGGGGCAAGGTCAGTGACCGCGTTCGCCGATGAAGCGCTTGCGGATCTTGCCCGACCCCCAGTCGATGATGGCGATCACCACCAGCACGTTCAGCACCACGAAGGCCACCTGGTCGAACAGCCGATCTTCGCCGCGATCAACATCACCGCCTGCCAGCGCGAAGGATGCTGGGCCTCGGTGTCGAGAACCAGCCGGACGGCGCGCTCGCGCACCTCAGGGGAAAACTTGTTCGTCGTCTTGCTCATGATGCT
>SKMM01000095.1 GCA_007121055.1 Paracoccaceae bacterium
AGCCCTTGATCCAGTCCACCTTGTTCTTCTTGAACAGGAACTCGATGCCCTTGGTGTTCTGGGCGATGACGTCGTCCTTGTAGGCCTGCATCTTCTTCCAGTCGACCTTGGGCTTGACGCCGCCGATGCCCATTTCGGCGAAATTGTGCTCGGCCTCGTGCAGCATGTGGGTGGCGTGCAGAAGCGCCTTGGACGGGATGCAGCCCACGTTCAGGCAGGTCCCGCCCAGGGTCTCGCGCCCCTCCACGCAGGCGGTGCGCAGTCCCAGCTGGGCGGCGCGGATCGCGCCCACATAGCCGCCGGGGCCGGAGCCGATGAAGATCACGTCATAGCTTGCCATTGGGGGTCTCCCTGTCGGCCGCGGCCCGCCTCAGAACAAGGCGGCCAGCAGCATCAGCACGATGGCGGCGAAGCCCACCGCCCAGATGATCGAGCGCCCCGGCACCCAGCCGAAGCGGTAGGCCGGCACGAACAGCACCCGCGCGCCGAGATAGACCCAGGCGCAGGCGGCCGTCAGGGCCGAGCTCTTGTCCGCCAGCACCACCGCCAGCACGGCGATGGCAAAGAGCGGCAGTGTCTCCATGTGGTTTTCATAGGCGCGTTTGAGCCGCCCCAGATCGGTGGGCAGCTGCTGCGGGGGGGCGTCGTCGCGCGGGGTCAGGAACCACGCGGGCCCCAGCTCCAGATTGGCCCGCACCGCGTTCCAGCCCAGCTGCACGACGGCCAGAAGGGCCGCGAGTATCAGGACGGTCAGCTCCACGTTCATGCGCTCAAAACTCCGATCAGCATCAGGATCAGGCCCGCGCCGGCCAGATGCCACAGCGCCGTGCCCGGCCAGCCGCAGCCCGCGGCATAGGCCACCACATAGCCCGCCCGCGCCGCCAGCCACAAAGCGATCCCCAGCCCCACCAGCGGCCCGACCCGCCCGGCCAGATGCGCCACCACCGCCAGCGCCAGGAAGGCCGGCGCCGTCTCCAGTAGGTTGCGCAAGGCCCGCTCCAGCCGCCCCGCCAGCACGCCCCGGTCAAGGCCCGCATCCCGCGGCCCCACCGACCACGCCACCCCCGCAGACATCAACCCCGCCGCCCCCTGCGCAGCAACATGCGCCATCACCAGAACCGCGAGGCCCACGAGCCCCAGAAGCGCGGGGTCGAGCCCGCTCACCCCTCGAACCCCTTCTCCCGCGCCGTGCCGATCACCTGCGCCTGGGTCTCGCCCGTCCGCTTGCGCCTTGCCTCGGCAATCTGCGCGGCATGCGCGTCGGCCGGCGCAGAACTCTCGCCGGTGAACAGCAGCGCCGCCGCCGCATTGGCCTCATGCCGCGGCCGCCCCCCCTCCAGCTCGTGCAGATAGAGGCCCGCCCGAATGAACCGCCGCCCCTGCCGCACGCTGCTCACCACGACAATGGCCACCAGCCCCAGAGCCACGAGAAACAGAATTCCGAGCATCAAGACCCCATGGATTTGGTGAAGCCGCCGAGCACGCCGCCGAAAAAGTCCCCTACGCGAGAGAACGAAACGCCGTCCTCGGATACTTCCTTTACCGCCTGCCCGACGGAGATATCCCTGTCGCCGAGCCTTAATCGCTCACCCATCACCGCGAACCCTCGGGAGGTGAGACAAGGGTCAAAGAACGCTATGCCCACCTCCCCGCCATATTCCTTTTCGTCACGGTAGCGAACCAAACCTTCTCCCCTCAGCCATCGCATGCACGGGGCAAAGAAGGGGCGCAGCCCTTCATCGGCTTGGAGCTCCTTAAAGAACAGGCCACCGCTCTGGATGCCGCGCCCCAAAAGAAAGCCGAGAATGATTGCGACGGTCGCCTCGCTGCGTTGCAGATCATTCTCGTACGCCATTGCCTCACAGATCCATCAACAGCCGCCGCGGGTCCTCCAGCGCCTCCTTGACGCGCACGAGGAAAGTCACCGCGCCCTTGCCGTCCACGATCCGGTGGTCGTAGCTCAGCGCCAGGTACATCATCGGGCGGGCCACGATCTGACCCTTCACCACCATCGGCCGCTCCTGGATCTTGTGCATGCCCAGGATCCCCGACTGCGGCGGGTTCAGGATCGGCGAGGACATCAGCGAGCCATAGACCCCGCCATTGGAGATCGTGAAGGACCCTCCTTGCATGTCGGCCATGGACAGCTTCCCGTCGCGGGCCCTGGCGCCCAGCTCGGCAATCTTCTTCTCGATGGCGGCAAAGCCCATCTGGTGCGCATCCCGCACCACAGGCACCACCAGCCCCGTGGGGGTGCCGACCGCCACGCCCATGTGGACATAGTTCTTGTAGACGACCTCGGTCCCGTCGATCTCGGCATTGACGTCGGGCACCTCGAACAACGCATGGCAGCAGGCCTTCACGAAGAAGGACATGAAGCCCAGCTTCACCCCGTGCTTCTTCTCGAACAACCCCTTGTATTCGTTGCGCAGCTCCATGATCGGGCCCATGTCCACCTCGTTGTAGGTGGTCAGCATGGCCGCGGTGTTCTGCGCCTCCTTGAGCCGGCGCGCGATGGTCTGGCGCAGGCGGGTCATCTTCACCCGCTCCTCCCGCGCCTCGTCGTCGGCCGGCACCGGTGCGCGCGGCGCCTTCTGGGCATCGGGGGCGGGCACGGTCGGGGCAGGCGCAGCCTGGTCCGCCGGGGCCGCGCCCGAAGCCGTACCCGAGGCCGCGCGCTCCACGTCCTCCTTCATGATCCGCCCGTCGCGGCCGGTGCCCTGCACCTGCTCGGGGCTCAGCCCCTTTTCCTCCATCAGCTTCCGGGCCGAGGGCGCGTGCTCCACATCCGCACGCCCCGCGCCGGTCTTCTCGGCCGCCGGGGCCGGATCCTTCGGGGCGTCCTGCGCGGGCGCCTTGGCCGCCCCAGCGCCCGAGGAGATCACCGCAAGCTTCCCGCCCGCCGCGACGGTGGTGCCCTCGGCCGCCAGGATCTCGCCCAGCGTGCCGGCCGCCGGCGCGGGCACCTCGACGCTGACCTTGTCGGTCTCCAGCTCGCACAGGATCTCGTCGGCCGCGACCGCGTCGCCCACCGCCTTGAACCAGGTGGAGACCGTGGCTTCGCTCACGCTCTCGCCCAGTGCGGGCACCATCACATCGACGCTGCCCCCGCCGGCAGACGCCGGCGCCTCGGCCTTTTTCTCCACCGGTTTTTCGGGGGCCGTCGCCGCCCCGTCGCCGCCCTCGGCGATGGTGGCAAGCAGCGCGTCCACCCCCACCGTGTCGCCTTCGCCCGCGACGATCTCGCCCAGCGTGCCGGCGGCGGGCGAGGGGACCTCCACCGTCACCTTGTCGGTTTCCAGCTCGCACAGCATCTCGTCGGCGGCCACCGCCTCGCCGGGTTTCTTGAACCACGTCGCCACCGTGGCCTCGGTGACGGATTCGCCCAAGGTGGGCACGCGGACTTCGATCGACATGCGGATCACTCCATGCTCAGCGCTTCGTTCACGAGCGCATCCTGTTGGGCCTTGTGCTGGCTTGCGAGCCCGGTCGCGGGCGATGCCGCCGCCGGCCGGCCAACATAGCGCGGGCGGGTGTGGGCGGCCTTGATCCGGCCCAGCACCCATTCGAGGTTCGGTTCGATGAAGGTCCAGGCGCCCTGGTTCTTGGGCTCCTCCTGGCACCAGAGCATCTCGGCGTTGGGAAAGCGCGACAGCTCCTGCGTCAGGCTCATGGCCGGGAAGGGATAGAACTGCTCCACCCGCAGCAGATAGATGTCGTCGATCCCGCGCCGGTCGCGTTCCTCCAGCAGGTCGAAATAGACCTTGCCGGAGCACAGGACCACGCGCTTGATCTCGGCATCGGGTTTCAGCTGCGTTTCGCTGTGACCCTTCTGAGCATCATCCCACAGCACGCGGTGGAATTGCGAGCCGTCGGTGAAATCGCCCACATCGGAGATTGCCAGCTTGTGGCGCAGCAGCGATTTCGGCGTCATCAGTACCAGCGGCTTGCGGAAGGTCCGGTGGATCTGCCGCCTCAGGATGTGGAAATAGTTCGCGGGCGTCGTGCAGTTTGCGACGATCCAGTTGTCCTGTGCGCACATCTGCAGGAACCGCTCCAATCGCGCAGAGCTGTGCTCGGGCCCCTGGCCCTCGAAGCCGTGCGGCAGCAGCATCACGAGGCCGGACATCCGTAGCCATTTGCTCTCGCCCGAGGAAATGAACTGGTCGAACATGATCTGCGCGCCGTTGGCGAAATCGCCGAACTGCGCCTCCCACATCACCAGCGTGTTGGGCTCGGCCAGCGAATAGCCATACTCGAACCCGAGCACCGCGTATTCCGAGAGCATCGAGTCGATGACCTCATAGCGCGCCTGCCCCTCCCGGATGTTGTTGAGCGGGAAATACCGGTCCTCGGTAGTCTGGTCGATGAAGGCCGAATGCCGCTGCGAGAAGGTCCCCCGCGTCGAATCCTGCCCAGACAGCCGCACCGGATAGCCCTCGGTCAACAGCGATCCGAAGGCCAGCGCCTCGCCCGTGGCCCAGTCGAAGCCCTGGCCGCTCTCGAACATCTTCTCCTTGGCTTCCAGCAGTCGCCCCACGGTCCGGTGCAGCGCAAAGCCCTCAGGCACCGTCACCAGGGCCTTGCCCACCGCGCGCAGCGTCTCCTCCGAGATCGCGGTCTGGCCGGGCTGGTACTCCTTGCCCTCGCGGTCGAAGCCTGCCCAGCGCCCGTCGAGCCAGTCGGCCTTGTTGGGCTTGAAGGTCTTGCCGGCCTCGAACTCCTCGTTCAGCCGGGCCTGGAAGGCGGCCTTCATGTCCTCGATCTCGCCCTCGGGGATCAGCCCGTCCTGCACCAGCCGCTCGGTGTAGAGTTGCAGCGTCGTCTTGTGCTTCTTGATCCGGTTGTACATCACCGGATTGGTGAACATGGGCTCGTCGCCCTCGTTGTGCCCGAACCGGCGGTAGCAGAAGACGTCGATCACCACGTCCTTGCGGAACTTCTGGCGGAACTCCACGGCCACCTTGGCGGCATGCACCACGGCCTCGGGGTCGTCGCCGTTCACATGGAAGATCGGCGCCTCCACCATCAGCGCGATGTCGGTGGGGTAGGGCGAGGAGCGGCTGAAATGCGGCGCCGTCGTGAAGCCGATCTGGTTGTTGACGATGATGTGCAGCGTGCCGCCGGTGCGGTGGCCCTTCAGCCCCGAGAGGCCAAAGCCCTCGGCCACCACGCCCTGGCCGGCAAAGGCCGCGTCGCCATGCAGCAGCACCGGCAGGACGGTTGTGCGCTCCATGTCGTTGGCCTGGTCCTGCTTGGCCCGGGTCTTGCCCAGCACCACCGGATTGACCGCCTCCAGATGGCTGGGGTTGGCGGTCAGGCTCAGGTGCACGCTGTTGCCGTCGAACTCCCGGTCCGACGAGGCGCCGAGGTGGTACTTCACGTCGCCCGAACCGTCCACGTCCTCGGGCTTGAAGCTGCCGCCCTGGAACTCGTTGAAGATGGCGCGATAGGGCTTGCCCATCACGTTCGCCAGCACCGACAGGCGGCCGCGGTGCGGCATCCCGATGGCGATCTCCTTCACCCCCAGCGCGCCGCCGCGCTTGATGACCTGCTCCATCGCCGGGATCACCGCCTCGGCGCCGTCGAGGCCGAATCGCTTGGTGCCCATGTACTTGACATGCAGGAACTTCTCGAAGCCCTCGGCCTCGACCATCTTGTTCAGGATCGCCCGGCGCCCCTCCTGGGTGAAGCGGACCTCCTTGCCGTAGCCCTCGATCCGCTCCTTCAGCCAGGCCGACTGCTCGGGGTCCGAGATGTGCATGAACTGCAGCGCGAAGGTGCCGCAATAGGTGCGCTGCAGGATCTCGATGATCTGGCGCAGCGGCGCGACCTCCAGCCCCAGCACGTTGTCGATGAAGATCGGCCGGTCGAGGTCGGCTTCCGAAAACCCGTAGGACCGCGGGTCCAGCTCCGGATGCGGGGTCTGGTCGCGCATCCCCAGCGGGTCGAGATCCGCCACCAGATGCCCCCGGATCCGGTAGGCCCGGATGATCATCAGCGCGCGTACCGAATCCAGAACCGCCCGGCGCAGCTGCTTGTCGGTGATCGGCGTGCCCTGCTCCTGCGCCTTCTTCAGGATCTTGTCGGCCGCGGCCTTCTGCTCCTTCGCGGGCGGCGGGGCGGGCCACTGCCCGTCCAGCGCCGCGGTCAGCTCGTCCGACGGCTGCGGCGGCCAGTCGCTGCGCGCCCAGGATGGGCCGGCGGGCGCCGCATCCTCGCCCAGCGCCCGGAAATAGGCCGCCCACTCGTCGTCCACCGCGCCTGGGTCCTGCGCATAGCGCGCCTGCAGCCGGTCGATATAGGCGGCGTTGGCACCATGCAGGGCGCTCTCGGCCCGGAATGCATCGTTACGGCTCTGCTCGGTCATGGCATCGGGTCCGTTTCATGAGTGTGGGGTGGGCAGACGGCTACGGCGCCCCAAGGCAGGGCGATACCATCGAAGGCGAGGACAGGATGGCTGCCGTTGCGCAGGAAGGTGCCGGCTGACGGGTGCCGGTGGCCACGGGTCACGCGCGTGCCAGCGTTGAAAAGGGTCGTCGACGCGGCGGCGGTCCGTGCGCGTGCCTTGTCGGTGCCTGTGGTGTACGTGCGCGTCATCACTCTGCGAGGATCCTGTGCTGCATTTTCTCGTACCACGGGCCGAGGTCGTCCCGCCGGTGCGACAGGATTGCGGCCGAGCGCAGCAATCCGCGCGCGATGCCACGCACCTGCGGCAGGCTCCAGTCGCGCAGGACGCCATCTTTCACCACGCCGGCAATCAGCCGCCGGACCGTGCGCGCCGTAAAGCGCAGCGCATCGCCCGGCAGCGCCGCGCTGTGCCGACGAATGAAGTAGGCGGTGTTGGTGACCTGCAACTCTGCAACCTTGCGGCGCTTGAGCCGGCCGGCTGCTGCCTCGAAATGGTAGATATGCGCGTCGGGGTCGCGGAGCAGCAGACCCCGGCGCGCAAACCTGTGGGTCGCGTCGGCATCCTCGTTGGGGCAATAGGCGAGGAGATGGCGGTCAAAGCCGAACTCGGCAGCAACCTCGCGGCGCACGGTGAGCAGGAACCCGGCGATCCCATTGACGCGGCGGAGTCCGGGCGGGACCGCCACGCCGTCACCCGGACGGGGATGGCCGTCGCGGTAGCGGATGAAGGACCATGCCCCGCCGGGCAGAAGCAGGGCAATGACAAGCCGCCGCACACGCCTGCTGGTCATGTTCCGCGACAGCCGGCCGGCCTTTTCGTAGGTCGGGTCGCGCCGCGCCGGGTTGCCGGGCTGTCCGCCGCGGGGGTCTGTCCTGTGGGGCGTAGCGGAGATTGCGGCGATCCGCCGGTCTGTATCGGCGCCATAGGTTGCCATGATCCGTTCGGCACAGTCGGGATGCATGAAGCTGTCGTCGTCCAGAAGAAACAAAATGTCCGCCGTCGCCGCTGCGATGCATTGGTTGCGTTGAGCAGCCGAGGACTTGCGCTCTGCTTGCAGGTAAGTGAGCGCGATGCTGCCACCAATCACGCGCTCGATTTCCGCACGGCTCGATCCAGCCTCGGCGCTGGCGTCACAGATCACCACCTCCTGCGGTGGAAAGGTCTGCGCGGCTGCCAGGCGCACGCAGTCGCGCAACTCCGGCAGGCGGTCGAGCGTGGCCACGCACAACGCCCAGCCTTGGTTCCGCGCCCCGCCGCCTGCGGGACCGGCAGAGGTCGCCGGGGCAGGGGGACGCGGATCGGTCATTTGCCGATGGCCTTCAGCACGGCCTCGCCGAGGCCCGCGGGGCTGTCGGCAACGACGATGCCGGCCGAGCGCATGGCCTCGATCTTGTCCTCGGCGCCACCCTGGCCGCCTGCGACGATGGCGCCGGCGTGTCCCATCCGGCGCCCCGGCGGCGCGGTGCGGCCCGCGATGAAGCCCGCGCAGGGCTTCGAGCGGCCGCGCTTGGCCTCGTCCTTGAGGAACTGCGCCGCGTCCTCCTCGGCGGTGCCGCCGATCTCGCCGATCATGATCAGGCTTTCGGTCTCGGGGTCGGCGAGGAACCACTCGAACACGTCGGTGAATTCGGTGCCCTTGATCGGGTCGCCGCCGATGCCGATGCAGGAGGACTGCCCGAGCCCCGCGTCGGTGGTCTGCTTGACCGCCTCGTAGTTGAGCGTCCCCGAGCGCGAGATCACGCCGCAGGTGCCGCGCTTGTGGATGTGGCCGGGCATGATGCCGATCTTGCACTCGCCGGGCGTGATCACGCCCGGACAGTTGGGCCCCACCAGCCGCGAGGTCGACCCATCCAGCGCCCGCTTCACCCGCATCATGTCCAGCACCGGGATGCCCTCGGTGATGCACACGATCAGCGGCATCTCCGCGTCGATGGCTTCCAGGATCGAGTCCGCGGCGAAGGGCGGCGGCACATAGATCACAGAGGCATTGGCCCCGGTCTTCGCCATCGCCTCGTGCACGCTGTCGAACACCGGCAGCCCCAGATGCTCGGACCCGCCCTTGCCCGGGGTCACCCCCCCGACCATCTGCGTGCCATAGGCAATCGCCTGTTCCGAATGAAAGGTCCCCTGCGAGCCGGTGAAGCCCTGGCAGATCACCTTGGTGGTCTTGTCGACGAGTACGGCCATTGTCTTTCCGTTCCTGTGGCAGGGCCGCGCGCCCCGCGCTGTCCCTCGCGGGCGGCTGGTCAGCCGCGCACCGCCTTGACGATCTTCTGGGCTGCGTCGTCGAGATCGTCCGCCGCGATCACGTTCAGCCCCGAGGAGCCGATGATCTCCTTGCCCTTCTCGACATTCGTGCCCTCGAGCCGCACCACCAGCGGGACCTGCAGGCCCATCTCCTTGACCGCGGCGACGATGCCTTCGGCGATGATGTCGCAGCGCATGATGCCGCCGAAGATGTTCACCAGGATCCCCTTCACGTTGGGATCGGAGGTGATGATCTTGAAGGCCTCGGTCACCTTCTCCTTGGTGGCGCCGCCGCCCACGTCGAGGAAGTTCGCGGGCTCCGCGCCATAGAGCTTGATGATGTCCATGGTGGCCATCGCCAGGCCCGCGCCGTTGACCATGCAGCCGATCTCGCCATCCAGCGCGATGTAGCTGAGGTCGAACTTGGAGGCGGCGAGTTCCTTGGGGTCCTCCTCGCTCTCGTCACGCAGGCTCAGGATGTCGGACTGGCGGTAGAGGGAGTTGGAATCGAAGCCCATCTTGGCGTCGAGGCAGCGGAGTTCACCCGACTCGGTGACGATCAGGGGGTTGATCTCCACCATCTCGGCGTCGCGTTCGGTGAAGAGCTTGTAGAGCTTGCCCACCAGATCGACGCATTGCTTGACCTGCTTGCCCTCCAGCCCCAGGGCGAAGGCGATGCGGCGGCCGTGGAAGCCCTGGATGCCGGTGGCGGGGTCGACCGAGAACGACAGGATCTTGTCGGGGGTGTTGGCGGCGACCTCCTCGATGTCCATGCC
This sequence comes from Paracoccaceae bacterium, assembly GCA_007121055.1. Lineage (GTDB taxonomy): Bacteria > Pseudomonadota > Alphaproteobacteria > Rhodobacterales > Rhodobacteraceae > Rhodobaculum. The sequence goes on from SKMM01000095.1 coordinate 9,436, forward strand.
GCCCTCGGTGGAGCAGACGAAGGAGATGCGCGAGGTCTTCCGGTCGATCAGCATGGCGAGGTAGAGTTCGCGCGCGATCGCCGCGCCGTCCTCGATGTAGATGCGGCCGACCTGCTTGCCCTCCGGACCGGTCTGGTGGGTCACCAGCGTGCGGCCCAGCATGGCGGCGGCGTGTTCGGCGGCTTCCTCGACCGAGCGGGCGAGGCGGACGCCGCCCTTCTCGCCGGCGCTGGCTTCCTTGAAGTGGCCCTTGCCGCGGCCGCCGGCGTGGATCTGGGCCTTGACGACCCAGACGGGGCCGTCGAGCTCGCCCGCCGCCGTTTTCGCCTCGTCGGCCTTCAGCACCACGCGGCCGTCGGCCACCGGGGCGCCATAGCTGCGAAGGAGCGCCTTCGCCTGGTATTCATGGATGTTCACGCCACTGTCCCATCTCTCGCTACGTTACGCCCAGATGACACGGCGCTTGCGCGGAAAAAACAGGCAGGCTGTGAAAACCCGACATTCGTGGCCACAAGACGAATTTTGTGATCACAGGAATCAGGATGTGATCGCAGCCCTCCCCGACTCAGGGGGGCAAACGCAAACGGCGGCCCCGAAGGACCGCCGTCACATGGGCAGGACGGGGCCTCAGGCCAGCGTCGGGTCGATCCCCTTGCAGGCGTCCACCAGCCCGCGCACCGCCTTCACCGAACTGTCGAACATCGCCTGCTCGTCCTTGGTCAGCTTGAAGCTGACGATGCGCTCGATGCCACCCGCGCCGATCACCGTCGGCACGCCGACATACATGCCCTTGAGCCCGAACTGGCCGTCGCACCAGGCCGCACAGGGCAGGAGGCGCTTCTGGTCCTTCAGATACGCCTCGGCCATCTCGATGGCCGAGGTCGCCGGCGCATAGAAGGCCGAGCCGGTCTTCAGCAGCCCCACGATCTCGGCGCCGCCATCGCGGGTACGCTGCACGATGGCGTCGAGCTTGTCCTGCGTGGTCCAGCCCATCTCCACCAGATCCGGCAGCGGGATGCCCGCCACCGTCGAATACCGCACCAGCGGCACCATCGTGTCGCCATGCCCGCCCAGCACGAAGGCGGTGACGTCGCGCATGGAGACGTCGAACTCCAGGCTCAGGAAATGCCGGAACCGCGCCGAATCGAGCACGCCCGCCATGCCCACGACCTTCTCGTGCGGCAGGCCCGAGAATTCTCGCAGCGCCCAGACCATGGCGTCGAGCGGGTTGGTGATGCAGATGACGAAGGCGTCGGGGGCGTGGTCGCGGATGCCCTCGCCCACGGCCTTCATGACCTTCAGGTTGATGCCCAAGAGGTCGTCACGGCTCATCCCCGGCTTGCGCGGCACGCCCGCGGTGACGATGCACACGTCGGCCCCCGCGATGTCGGCGTAATCGCTGGTGCCCTTCAGCTTGGCGTCGAAGCCTTCCGACGGGCCGCTCTCGGCGATGTCGAGCGCCTTGCCCTGGGGCGTGCCCTCGGCGATGTCGAACAGGACGATGTCGCCCAGCTCCTTGATCGCGGCGAGATGGGCGAGCGTTCCGCCGATCTGTCCCGCGCCGATCAGCGCGATGCGGGGTCTGGCCATGGTGATGCGTCTCCGATGGATGTTGGATCGGGACGCAGGCCTAGAGCCTCGGGGCCGCGCACGCAAGCGCGGCCGGGCAGGGCAGGGCGGCCACCGCCCCGCCGGGGCGGGCAACCCCATGGGCGGCCACGGCATTTCCCCGATGCCCGCCAAGCCCGCCCCTTCGGACGCGGCGCCCGGCGGCCCCGGGGGTGATTCCCCCGCTCAGGTCGGCGCGCCCGCCACCCGGTCCTCGACCTCGAAGCCGGTGCCGGCGCCCAGCAGACAGGTCATGCCCGAGGGCAGCGTCACCACCAGCGTCCAGCCCCCCGTGGCCTCGGAGGCATACAGCTCCATCACCGAGGCGTTGCTGGTCAGCCCGATGGCGCGGCGCGTTTCGCCCCGCCGCCCCTCGATCAGGTCCATCACCTGCGCCCGCGGCGCACAGCGTGCCTGCTGCTGGGCGGCCACGGGGGGCGCTGCGGTCAGGCACAGCGCGGCGACGAGCAGGGCAGGAAGGGCGTGTCGGGTCATGGCAGCCTCCGGTGGCAGGGTGGAGCGCGACGCTTCGGTAGCAGGGTGGAGCGCGACGCTCCGGGCGGGCAGGGCGGAGCGCGGGGCTCCGGGCGACGGCGGGGGACGCTGGGTCCATGCGCCCAGCCTGCGCCGGGCGCCCGAGGATATGGTTAACGCACCGTTCGCACCCCCCCGCCCGCGCGCACCGCGCCCGAAACCCGCGCAACAGGTCGCGCCCCGGCGCACTGGCAGGCCGGCGCGGAATTTGCATACTGCCGCCGAACGCCAGTCGGACGGAGGGGCATCGGATGATCGGCTATCTGCTACTGATCTTGGGCGTGGGCCTGTGGATCGCGGCGCACATGTTCAAGCGCGTGGCACCCGCACAGCGCGCCACGCTGGAAAACTGGATGGGCGAGAGCGCCCGAGGCATCTTCGCGCTCCTGATCCTTGCGGGGCTCGTGCTGATGGTGGTGGGCTACCGCGCCATCGGGCCGATAGACTATGTCTTCCTGTGGTCGGTGCCGCCCTGGATGGGGCATCTCAACAATCTGGCGGTGCTGATCTCGTTCTATGTCTTCGGCATCGGCATGGCCAAGGGCGCGCTGTCGCAGAAGGTCCGCCACCCGATGCTGCTGGGCGTGTTCATCTGGGCGCTGGCGCATCTGGTGGTGAACGGCAGCCTTGCGGGGCTGATCCTGTTCGGCGGCATGGCCGGCTGGGCGCTGGCGTCGATCCTGCTCATCAACGCCCGCCAGCCCGACTGGACCCCGCCCGCCCGCAAGCCGGGGCCGCGCGACGCGGTGGCGGCCGGCGTCGTGCTGGTGGTCTATGCGGTGGTGGGGCTCATCCACCTGTGGCTGGGCGTGAACCCGTTCGGGAGCCTGGGGGCATGATCGCCTACCGGCTGCTGACCGGGGACGACACGCCCGCCTTCTGCCACAAGGTCACCGCGGCGCTGGACGCGGGCTGGCAGCTGCATGGCGGGCCCGCCTATGCCTGGGACGCGGCCAACGGCGTGATGCGCTGCGCCCAGGCGGTGGTGAAGGAAGTGCCCGGCTCCTACGACCCGGAGGTCCGGCTCGGCAGTCTCTGAGGCCCGCCGCCGGACCTGCGCTGCCCGTTTGGCAGGCGAAGTGTCGCACGCCGGTCACATCCCGCCCCGCCCGTAGGGCGCGGCACCGGTTTGCGCTTCCGCCCGGGCGTGCGGCGGCGCAGAACGTCCCGCAGATCAACCCCCTGCGGAGACCACCGCCATGATTCGCCCCCTCGCCCTCTCCGCAGCGCTCGCCCTCCTGCCCGCGGCCGTCGCTGCTCAGGATGTGGCGGTGTCCTTCGGCGCCACGCTCACCAGCGACTACATCTCCCGCGGCCTCAGCCAGACCGGCGGCCGCCCGGCGGTCCAGCCTTTCGTCGAGGTCGGGCTGGGCGGCTTCTACGCCGGCGTCTGGGCCTCCAACGTGCGTTTCCCCGGATCCGACGACCGGGTCGAGGTTGACCTCTACGCCGGTTTCGCCGACAGCGTCGGCGCGCTCAGTTTCGACATCGGCTACGCGCGGTACTTCTACAACCGCTCGGGCGATTGCTGCGGCGAGTTCCTGCTGGGCCTCGAGGTCGCCGCCCCCTACGGCGCGACGTTCGGCACTGACGTCGCCTACGATCACACCTCGCGCGTCTGGGCCGCCAGCGTCGGCGCGGGCTACGTCTTCCCCATGGGCCTCGGCATCTCCACCGAGTTCGGGCGCGAACAGGGCTCGCACAATTTCTGGAACGTGGGCGCCGGCTTCGAGGTCAACCCGCAGACCAGCCTCGACCTGCGGGTGCACGACACCAACATCACCTCGGCCCGTCTCGTGGCCTCGGTGGCCTTCGGGTTCTGATCCGGCGGGGGGGGGCGTCGGCGCCCCGAAATTTGTGATCGCACGTCGGCGGCGTGTGATCACGAACCCCGAAAATCTGCGCCCAAAGGTCGCGAATTGGGCGCAGACGCCACAGTCCCCGCGTGACACGCCCGTGAAAACCGCTATCCCTCTCTCAAAGAGCCGTTCGCACCCTGGACGGTCAAGGAGGGACAACCATGGCTGACGTGAACCGCGGCAACCGGCCGCTCTCGCCCCATCTTCAGGTCTACCGCCTGCCGCTCACGGCCAAGCTGTCGATCCTGTTCCGCATCACCGGGGTGGGGATGACGCTGGGCGCGGTGCTGGTGGTCTGGCGCTTCGCTGCCGGCGCGATCTCGCCCGAGGCCTCGGCCACGGCGGATGCGGTGCTGACCTCCTGGCTGGGCAATCTGGTGCTGCTGGGTTCGCTCTGGGCGCTGATGTTCCACGCCTGCAACGGCATCCGCCACCTGATCTGGGACACCGGCCGCGGCTTCGACCTCGAGTTCGCCGAAAAGGCCAATTACGCTGTGCTGGGCGGGTCGGTGGTGCTGACCCTGATCTTCGTGCTGCTGATCGTCTGAGGGAGGACGCCATGGCCTACAAGACCGACTACGCCCGCGTCCAGGGTCTCGGCTCGGCCCATGAGGGGGTGGGGCACTGGTGGACCCAGCGCCTGACCGCAGTTGCGCTTATCGTGCTGACGCCGCTTTTCGTCGTGCCGTTCGGCCGCGCGCTGGGGGGAGGCCACGAGGCGCTGGTGGCGACCTATTCCGGCTGGGGCCACGCGCTGATCGCCGCGGCCTTTCTGCTCGTCGGTGCCTATCACTTGATGCACGGTTTGCAGGTCGTGATCGAGGACTATGTGCCCGAAAAGGCTCTGCGCACTGGCCTTCTGATCGGCAACACTCTGTTCGGCTGGGCGCTTGCCGCGGCCGGTGTCTTTGCTGTCGCCACCATCCTGTTTTCCGCCTGAGGGGGGCGTCATGGCTGCTTACGACTACGAGGTTCACGAATACGACGTGGTGGTGGTGGGGGCCGGCGGCTCGGGGCTGCGCGCCACCCTCGGCATGGCCGAACAGGGCCTGCGCACCGCCTGCGTGACCAAGGTGTTCCCGACCCGCTCCCACACCGTGGCTGCTCAGGGCGGCATCGCCGCGTCCCTCGGCAACATGGGCCCCGACCACTGGCAGTGGCACATGTACGACACGGTGAAGGGCTCGGACTGGCTGGGCGATGTGGATGCCATGGAATACCTCGCTCGCGAGGCGCCCGCGGCGGTCTATGAGCTTGAACACTACGGCGTGCCCTTCTCCCGCACCGAGGAGGGCAAGATCTACCAGCGCCCCTTCGGTGGTCACACCACCGAGTTCGGCGAAGGCCCCCCGGTGCAGCGCACCGCCGCCGCGGCCGACCGCACCGGCCACGCCATCCTGCACACGCTCTACGGCCAGAGCCTGAAGGAAAAGGCCGAGTTCTACATCGAA
>SKMM01000019.1 GCA_007121055.1 Paracoccaceae bacterium
GATGCTGGCGGCGATCCTCGCTGCAGCGGCCGGCGCGAGCCCCTGCGGCGGGGGGGCGAGCGCCTCTGCCAGCCTGGCATAGTGGGCCTCGATATCCTCCGGGCGTTCCTCGGCATGGTCGATGGCGAAGCCCGCCGCGCGCGCCATCGCCGCGTAATCGCCCGGCGTGGCGAATGTCCGCACGCCCAGTCGCTCGAAGGCGCCCGCAACCAGGGCAGGGTCGGCGCCGTCGGTCGCCATGATATCCGACACCGCGAAGACACCGCCCGGACGCAGCACCCGATGCGCCTCCGAAAACACCCTCGCCCGGTCGGCCGAGTGGATGATCGACTCCTGGCAGATCACGCCGTCCCAGACGCCCGGGGCGCTGTCGATGTCGTGGAAATCGCCCCGGGTGACGGATATGCCGTCTGCGTACCCGGCCTCGGACAGGGTCCGCCGGGCTTGCGCGATGCAGCGCTGCGAGATGTCCATGCCCGCGGCCTTGCACCCCAGCCCGGCGAGCTGCACCAGCGTCCCACCGAACCCGCAGGCGATATCGAGCACCCGGTCCCCCGCCTTGAAGCCCGCCAGCCCGAGCAGATGCCGCGTCATGGCCGCGGACGCCTCGGCCACCGTCTCCCGCCCGGTCCCGTAGCGGCCGATGTGGATGTCCGACCCGCCCCAGCAGAGCCGGTAGAAGGCCGCGGTATCCTCGGCGTCGTAATAGTCCGCAGCATGCGCCGCGTTGGTGTCCTTTCGAGACAAGGCTGATCTCCTGCCCGACACTCCGGCATCCCCATAGCATCGTGCGGCAGACGTCGGAACCTGCTCGCGGGTGGCCGGCCTCCCCTGCCCCGCCCGGGCGTGCGGCAGCGCCTGTGCGCGGGCGAGGACACCCAGGTCTCCCTCGCGGACCCCTGCCTTGCTGCCCGTCTCCGCGCCGTCCGCACGGTGGAGCGGACGGAAGGGGAACGCGGATCGCCCATGCCCGGGCGCGCCGGGCGCTTCGCCGATGCACCGGAGCCCAGAGACGCCGAGGCCCCGCGCGTCGGTTTCAGGATCCTGCCAAGCGGACGCACGCGCTGCGGGTTTCGGGACCGCGCAGGGCGCCGGGCGGCCGGATCAGCCCCGGGCCCGCCATCGCCGTGCCGGCGGACCTGCCGACGGTCCCCTAATCCTCGGGGCGGCATTGGAACGAACCCGATGGCGAGGGGGATCTGCGTCCTCGGCGACGGCGGAGGCGGATGCGCAAGCGCGGATCACGGGGCCGACACCGCGGGGCTTTGCTGCAGGATTCTCGCCACGAAGCAGTTACGTTTCCTTTTCAGAGACTTAACCCAGGAGATACGCAAGCCGAAGCCCGTCTTCTGCCGCATGACGACCTGGACTGAACCGCACCGCGCGCGCACCTCAGGCGAGCACCTCGTCTTGGTCCTGCTGATGACGTCCCACCAACTCAAGCGTTGGAGCCTCCGGCAACCCGGCGAAGGTCGGATGACTGTCCCGAAGCGGGCGACGCGATCCGTGTTTCTCGACCATGCCCTGATAGGCTATCACGGTCCGGCAACCCACCATCGATCCCGCCTGCCTGGCCGAGGACCCACCCATGGACCACAAGCTCACCCGCCGCGGCCTGATGCTGGGAACTGCGTCCGTGGCGGGTGGGATTTGGCTCGGCCCTGCGCCTCGGCTGGCCGCCGACACCGGGGCCGGCGTGCGGCGGGCGCTTCTGGTGGGGGTGACCGAATACCCCGAACTGCCGCCGCGCAACTGGCTGCGCGGGCCGGTCAACGATGTCGCACGGATGCGCGCGTGGCTGCTCGCCCATCCGCTGGCCCCCTTCGCGCCGGAGCATGTGACCGTCCTCGCCGACGGGCTGGAGGGCGCCACCGCCCCTCCCACGCTCGCGGCGATCCGGGGCGCGATGGCCCATCTTGCCGGCGCAGCGGGACCGGGCGACATCGTCTATCTGCATTTCTCGGGCCATGGCCACCAGCAGCCTGCGCGCTTTCCGGGCGAGATCGACGGGCTCGACGAGGTGTTCATGCCGCGCGACACCGGCATCATGCGCCGTGGCATGACCGACTGGCCCAACGCCTATGTCGACAAGGACATCAAGGCGGATATCGACGCGATCCGGGCGACGGGCGCGTTCGTCTGGGCGGTGTTCGACTGCTGCCACTCGGCCACCATGACCCGCAACCTGCTGGCCGGCGACGCCCACGAGGTGGCGCGGCAGGTGGACCTGTCCGAGGTGGAGGATTACGCGGGACCGGAGGCGTTTGCCGGCACCGCCCGGGGCATCGCAGGCACGCCGCGTCAGACGATGCTTGGCGCCGAAGCCGCGGCGGCGGCGCCGGAGATGGGCGGGCTCGTGGCCTTCTACGCCAGCCAGACCGTCGAGCCCACCTTCGAGCTGCCTCTGCCGCCGGGAGCGCAGGATGCGGTGCAGATGGGATTGTTCACCTTCACCATTCTGTCCCGTCTGGCCGAGACGCCGACACTGACCTACCGGCAGCTTGGCGAGGCGGTGTTGCAAAGCTATGCGGCGATGAACCGCCGCGCGCCGATCCCGATGTTCGAGGGCGACGAAACGGCCTTGAACAGCCCCGTTCTGGGGGTCGGGACGACCGAATACCGCCCGCAATGGCCGTTGCGCAGACTGGCCGGGCGGGCCGAAATTGCCGGTGGCGCGGTCCACGGGCTTCTGCCCGGCACGCGGCTGATGGTGATGCCCGACCCCGCTGCCGAGCCGGAGGCCGCGTTGGGACTGGTGGAGGTGGCGACCGCGACAAGCCTGCGCAGCGTGCTCGGCCCGCCGCGCGAGGCGACGGGGGATCTGCGGGCGCTTGATCCCGAGACGCTGGAGGAGGGCGTCTGGCTGCGTGTGCTGGAGCGCGTGATCGAGATGGAGCTGACCGTCGCCCTGCCGCGGGCCGGGGCGCCCGAAGCTGCCGCGGTGACGGAGATGCTGCGGGCGCTGGCCGCGGATGCCGAGGCGCCCTTCCGGCTCCGGCTGGTGGCGCCGGGCGCCCCAGCAGACGTGCGGCTAGACGTGGTGTCGCGCAGTGCAGTGGCCGCGATGATGGAAGCGCAGGGCGAGGGGCCGGTGCCGGTGGCGGCGCAGGCGGCCGAGCCCGAGCTGTGGCTGCTCGATTCCGGCGCCTTCATCTCGCTAAATACGGGCCGGGTGCCGCCGTCGCTGAACCTGGTCGTCAACGATCCCGCTGCGCAGTCGGCGTGGCTGCGCGAGACGATGACGCGGGTCTATCGGGCAACGCAGCTCGCGCGTCTGGCCGTTGCCGACGAGCTGACCCGCGGCGGGCAGGTGAGCGTGGATCTGTATCTCCGGCGTGGTGGCGTGACGGTCGAGCCGGTCAGCCCGGCCGCCGTGCCCCGGGTCAATCCGATGGACGAGGTCTGGCTGCGGGTGGCCAACAACTCTGCCATCGCAGTGGATGTGCATGCGCTGTTCATCGGCACGGATTACGCCATCACGCCGTCGCACTTCGCCGAGCGGCTGCAGCCCGGCAATGTCTATGACCGCGGGCAGTTCCGGATCTCGGACACGACGCTGGGGCGCGAGCGCGTGGTGGTGGCGCTGGCCGAGGCCGAACCGATGGCGCCGGTGCTCAACCTGGGCTTCCTCGGGCAGGACGGGGTGCGTACGCGAGGCGCCGGCGGGTCCGGCGGGGCGGCGGCGGGGCTGCGGGCGCTTCTGGCCGATGTGGCCGAGGCGCCGCTGACCCGCAGCGCCATGGCGATCGGAGCCGAGGCCGAGACGGCGCGCGGGGCCCTGTTCGTCTATTCGCTGGACGTGGTCGGGGGCGACTGAGGCGACCGGCTGCGCAACGGACTTGTCCGGAGAGCCCGGCCCGGAGAGACTTGGGCGTCTCGGCCCTGCGTCGGAGTGCACCGGCCATGCGATCCCTGCGGCGCGTCCTTGCCATCCTGCTGCTGGCGCTGCCGGCGGCGCCGGCCGATGCCTCGGCGGACCGGCGGGTCGCGCTCGTGCTGGGGGTGCAGGGCTATTCCGCGCTGCGACCTCTCGACAACCCGTTGAACGATGTCCGCGCCATCACGGCCCTGCTGGAAGACCGGCTGGGCTTCGAGGTCGTGGCTGGGCGCGACCGCACGCTGGCACAGATGCGCCGCCTGCTGAGGGATTTCGCGGAGGAGGCCGAGGGCGCCGACCTGGCCGTGCTGTTCTTTGCCGGCCACGGGGTGGAAATCGCCGGGCGCAACTACCTGCTGCCCCGCGATGCCGCAGCGGGTGCCGACCTGGCAGCCACCGCCCTGCCCCTGGACGAGGCGGTGGCGACGTTGCGCGCCGCCGTACCCAGCCTGCTGGTGCTGCTGGACGCCTGCCGGGA
>SKMM01000015.1 GCA_007121055.1 Paracoccaceae bacterium
CGCACCTTCGTCCAGCGGGTCAGGGACGGGTCATCCCCACGGGCGTGGGGAACGGTCGCCGGGCAGGAAGGCCGGCTCCACGCCGAGCGGGTCATCCCCACGGGCGTGGGGAACGGTCGACCGTGACGATCACGCGGCGCGACACCATCGGGTCATCCCCACGGGCGTGGGGAACGGGGGGAGGCAACTAGCTCACAGGTCGCCCGCGACGGGTCATCCCCACGGGCGTGGGGAACGGTCTTCGTGCAAGCACCCGATGCACCGAAGCAATTCGATTGTCAAAGAGCCTACCGACCTTGTGGGCCGGGTTGGGGAGGCTTGGATGCCGGACGGAAGCTGACCAGTTTCAGCCCGTCGAAGTCAACCGGCATGCGCCGGTTGCGGCCCACGGTGGCGAAGTCGAAGCCCTGGTCCGTGGGAGCACGCCAGACCATCACCGCGTCGCCTTCGTCGATCCAGGCGACGACCTGGTTCCAGATCCGCTCGCGCGTGCGGGCGGAATAGTCGCCGACATAGACACCGGCGCGGATCTCCAGAAGCCAGACACCCAGCCGGCCGCGCAGGCGCGGGGGGGCGTTGGTGACGACGATCACCATCATGGTCCTTCCTCCGGGTCGGCAAAGGCGGGGCCGGCGGCCTCGGGCGGGGGCTCGGGGCGGGGCAACTCGCCGGCCGCCAGCACCTCCTCGATCCCGGGTATGATGCGTTCCAGCAGTTTCGTGCGGCGAAAGGCGTCGCGGCAGGCGAGCCGGACGGCGCGCTCGGGAGCCATGTCGAGCCTGCCCTTCGCCGCCTGTCCGGCGATGCGGAAGGCCTCGGGCACCACCGTTTCCAGCTTCCACAGATCGGCGATGTCGTAGACGAAGGACAGCGGCTTGCCGGTGTGCAGGAAGCCGATGGCGGGGGAGTAGCCTGCCGCCAACACCGCGGCCTCGGTGAGCCCGTGCAGGCAGGCGGTGGCGGCGGAGAGGCAGCGGTTGGGCAGATCGCCCGCCTCCCAGTCGGCCACGTCATAGGCGCGGCGGCGCCACGCGACCCCGTGCTGTCGGGCCAGCAGGGCGTAGCTCTCGCGCACCCGCACCCCCTCGATGCCGCGCAGCTGGTCGATGGAGCGCCGCTGCGGGGCGGCCTCGCCGAAGCGCAGGGCATACATCTTGCGGACCACGCGCAGGCGGGCGGCATCGTCGAGCGCGATGCGCGCCTGCCAGAGGAGCTTGTCGGCACGCGCCCCTCCGGGGCGGCCGGCGGAGTAGAGGCGGACGGCGCCTTCGCCCACCCAGACGAGCAGGGTGCCGGCCCGCGCGGCCAGCGCGGCCGCGGCATGGCTGACGCGGGTGCCGGGTTCCAGCAGCAGACAGGCAAGCCCGCCGACGGGGATGACGATGCGGACCCCCTCGGCATCGACCGCGACGAAGGCCCCGTCCTCGACGTCGAGCCGGGCGCGGGCGACGAAGACGAGGGCGGCGCGCTCCTTCAGCGGGATCGGCCGGGGGGGCGGGAGGCCGGGGATCTCGGCCACCGCCCTCAGGCCCGCCGGATCAGCATGAGCCCGCAGCCGAAGGCCTTGGCGCGCCCGAAGCCATGGGCGAGCCGGGCCAGAAGGGCGGTGGGATCCGTGACCGAGATGACGCCCTCCAGATCGATCACACCGAAGCGTGGTCCCCGCCGGCGCGTCTCGACGACCGTGTAGCTGGACACCTGGGCGCGTTCGACCACAAAGCCCGCCCGGCTGCCCTGTCCTTCGAGCCAGCGGCGGCCTGCCTGCTGGGCAATCTCCATGCGCGCCGCGGCCCGGCTGCCGGAGGGGAGTGGGTGCAGGGCCTCCATCACCACGTCGCGGTGCCGCCTGCGACCGTCCGCATCGGCCACCGTACGGGTGGCATTGGCCCGCAGCAGCACCGCCAGCCGGTCCCCGGAACCAAGGAGCGGGGCAAAGCGCTGCGTGTCGCTCTCGGCTGCATCGAACAGCGCGCTCGGTCCGGGGGGGCGGGGCGAGAGCACCAGGAAACGCCCGTGCCCCATGGCCCGCCACAGGAAGTCCCGCCGGGCCTCCGGGTCTCCGGCAAAGGCCGACCAGATCAGCCGGTGATGGGCGTCGGCGCGGCGTCCTGTGTGCTTTGGATCCAGCAGCATCCCCAGCGCGGCCACATCCGGGCTGCGGGCAAGGACGAGGCGCGAGAGATACATCAGGCGGCCTCCACCGGGCGGATCTCCACCTCGCGGACATGGACGGCGCGGGACGCGAAGTGCCAGTGCCGGCGGTCAAGCGGGGCGTCGTGGCGCGTCTCCACCCGCGTGGCCGGCCCGTCCTCGGCATAGAGCGTGCGGGCGACACGCGCCTCGACCGGCCACCAGGGGGGCAGCACCATCTGCCCAAGCGCCGTCTCCGGATCCGGCGCCGTGACACACAGGGGGGCGAGAGGGGCGGACAGGGGGCAGGACTTGCGCCCGAGGTAGAGGTGGAAGGCCGGTTGCTCCAGCGCCTCGCGGAGGGCCTCCAGCCCTTCACCCGCCACCGCCACGCCAAAGAGGACCCCGCTGCGGTAGTCCCTGAGCGTGATGGTGGTGTTGACCGCCGCTCCGGCTTTCGCCAGCGCTGCGGGACGTGACTGCGGCTTCCGGGCGGCGGCCGAGGGGACGGTCTGGACGGTGTGGTAGTCGCGCAGCGGCACACCGCTGCCGAACACCGCCACCGCCACGGACAGCGCGTCGAGCGCGGCGAAGTCGCCATCCCGGCGGATGCCCTGCGCCGCGGCCATCAGCCCCAGCACGGACGAGCGGCCGGGCCAGGTCCAGCTGCCCCGGCGCTCATGCCCGGCAACGTCGCCCATCGCACCGAGGGTCGCAGCGAGGGTGAAGACCAGATACTCAGGCATCGGCGGGAACAGGAGCAACCGCGGCAGCGGCAAAGGCGGCCACCGCGTCCAGCGTGCCGACACCCTCGGCGAGGTTCATCACATCCGACGCCTCGGCCATCGCCCCATAGGCCCGGTCGATCCGCTCGGCCATCTCCTCCAGCCGCGCCACCGAGGCACGGATCAGGTCATTGGCCGTCATCGGCACCGGAGCGAAGAAGGCCCCCGACAGGTCGCGCGGCTGGCGGCTGCCCTGCTCGACGCGGATGTAATGGGCCAGCGGGTGATGGGCAAAGCTGTTCTGCTTGCCGCGCGGCGTGGCCGTCGCCAGCGCCCGCGCCAGCGCCTCGATCCCCCGCGCCGCAAGCGCCCGGTCGCCGCCGAGGTTCTCGACCAGCAGGTCGGTGTTCACGCAGGCGTAGAGGTAATAGACCCCGGACCCGAACCCCGTCTCGCCCAGATGCCCGGCACCGGAGTCCTCCTCCCGGGTCTTCAGGTCGTCCACGGCCGAATACCAGTCGTCCTCGACCAGCGCCCGGTGGGTGGTGATGGCATGCGAGACCTGCACCGCCGCCTCGCGGTTGAAGTCCGGGTCTTCGGCCAGCATCCGCCCGAACATGGCGATGTCCACCGCCCCGTCGGCATGGCGCAGCACCCGGGCTTTCAGCGCCTTCTCGTCAACGCTTTCGCCCGCAGCCAGTTTCGCGGCCAGCTCATGCGCCAGTCGCCACTCCTCGGGCGAGACGAAGGCGAGGGTGGTGGTGAGCGGAGGCTTGCCGGACTTCTCGCCCTCCAGCTTGGAGAACACCTTGGCCACTTCGGTCGCAGCCTTGCGCGCGGTCTCGGCCCCCACCTCGCGGCCGATCAGATGCTTCTCGATCTCCTCGGCGATGCGCTTGGTGCGCGTCCCACGATGCCCGGCCAGATCGTTCAGGAAGAAGGCCGTCTCGCGCACCGCCCGCTTGATCGACTGCGACGACAGCCGCAGCCGGGGATGCCCGCCCACCATCGCCGCCTTGGGCCGGCCCTGGTCGTCGCGGTTCGGGTTGGAAGGCGGATAGGGGGTGAGCAGGTGGAACTGGACAAACACACTCATGCGGAAAGCTCCTGAGACGATGAGGCGGCAGCGGGAGGAGGGGCGCCGAAATAGTCGAAGCACCAGCGCGCACGGACGGGATCGCCCCACTCCGGGTGATCCCAGACCAGCAGATCCGCGGCCAGCCGGGCGACATGGCAGCGCCGGTCGGCCATGACGAGGGCGCGCCGGAGTTGCGGCTCGAACTCGGCGCCGGAGGCGCGCAGCAGCCGCTGGAACCGCAGGGTCGAGAGCACCGGCTCCGCGCCGCCCAGGCGCCGGGCCAGCGGCTCGGGGGCGTCCTGGCGCAGCTCGGCCAGCACCCGGACCAGCCGCATCAGCGGCCCGGCATCCCGAGGCCCCATGCCCAGCCGCCGGGCCACGTGGTCGATGTGCGCCTCGGCCGCGTAGAAGCCC
>SKMM01000093.1 GCA_007121055.1 Paracoccaceae bacterium
ACGGCCCGACCCTCGCGCAGCCAGGCGGCGATGGCGAAGCCGGCGGCCAGCAGTAGCCAGGCCCAGGGCGGCAACAGGGCAGCCACGCGCAGATCCTCGGTCGCCCAGGCCTCGCGCGGGGTGACGCCGATCCAGCCGCGGCCGGCGGCGGCGCGGCCCTCGGCGATCTGGCGCAGGTCGGGCAGGCCGTCGTGGATGTTGACCGCGCCGCCGCGGGTCGCGCCGATCAGGGGCGATACCGGCTCGGCCGAGGCAACGGTTTCCTCGAACTCGCGCGGGGCGGCGGGGCCGAGGGCCACCACCGTGTCCAGCGTGCCGTCCTGCAGCCGGTAGAGGCCGATGTCGGGGGCCTCCCAGTCGGCGGCGAAGCGGCCCGGCGTGGTCTCCTCCAGCTCCAGCGTGACGGTCTCGCCGTCGGGGCCGGTGATGGTGACGGGGTCTGCGTCGTCCTCCAGCGTGCGGCGCACGATGGTGACGGTCTGGCCGCGGGCGGTGGCGGTGAGGGTTTCCTCCTCCAGCTCGGGCTCGGCCATCATCCAGTGGGCGAGCCGGCGCAGGAGTTCGAGCTGCGGCCCGCCGCCCTCGTGCCCGCGGTCCCACAGCCAGGCGTGGTCAGAGGCCAGGAGCGCCAGCCGCCCCTCGCCCACCCGGTCGAGGATCAGCACCGGGCGGTCGCCGGGGCCGCTCATCACCGCCTGCCCGCCCTGCTGTTCCAGCTCCACCAGCCGGAACCAGCGGCCCCAGCCGGGGCCGCCGTCCTCGGCCCGCGGCATCACATCGTCGAGGCCCTCGGTCACCGGGTGGCGGCGGCCGAGGTCGGAGAGTTCCGGGCGGAAGCCTTCCTCCAGCACCCGCGAGGTGGGCGTGGCGGGGAAGGCAAAGCCGAGGGGCGAGCGCCAGATGCTCTCGACCCCCGCCAGTTCGGGGCCGGCGGCGATCAGCACCGCGCCGCCGCGTTCGACGTAGCGGCGGACATTGTCGTAATAGGCGGCCGGCAGGATCCCCCGGCGGCGGTAGCGGTCGAAGATGATCAGGTCGAACTCGTCGATCTTGTCGATGAAGAGCTCGCGGGTGGGGAAGGCGATGAGCGACAGCTCGGACACCGGCACGCCGTCCTGCTTGTCGGGCGGACGCAGGATGGTGAAGTGCACGAGGTCCACCGAGGCGTCGGATTTCAGAAGGTTGCGCCAGGTGCGCTGACCGGCGTGGGGCTCGCCCGAGACCAGGAGGACCGAGAGGCGGTCGCGCACGCCGTTGATCTGGATGACGGCGGAGTTGTTGCGGTCGGTGAGCTCGCCTTCGCCCTCGGCGACCTCGAACTGCAGGACGTTCATGCCGCCGCGTTCCAGCGTGACGGGCAGTTCCAGCTCCTCGCCCACGGGGACGGTGACGGTGCGCGCCTCGTCGCCGTTGACCGACAGCGACAGGCGGGCCTGGCCGGCCTCGGAGGGGGGGACCGCGCCCTGGTCCTCGACCTTGAGGGTCAGGGTCACGGGCTCGCCCAGGATGGCGAAGGCGGGGGCGTTGCGCACGATCAGGCGGCGGTCCCAGTCGTCCGGGTGGCCGGTCAGCAGGGCGTGGACCGGGGCGGGCACGTCGGGGGCAAGCTCGGCGTCGTGGATCTGGCCGTCGGTGATGAGGACGACGCCGGCGATGCGGCCCGCGGGTTCCTCGGACAGCGCGCCGGAGAGGGCCTGCATCATCAGGGTGCCGGCGTTGTCGGCGCCGTCGGGCACGCGGACGGTGCGCAGTTCGGTGTCGGGCAGGCGGGCGACGCGGGCCTCCAGATGCTCGAGCGCGGCCTCGGTCTGTTGGGCCCGGTCGGAGAGGCGGTTGGAGGCGGTGTCGTCGACCACGGCGATGACGATGTCGCCAAGCGGCCGGCGTTCCTCGGTCTGCAGCGAGGGGTTGGCGATGGCCGCAAGCAGGGCCGCCGCCGCGAGGCCCCGCAGCCACCAGCCCGACAGGCCGCGCCACAGCGCCACCCCTACCATGGCGAGCGCCAGCACGGCGCCGGCCCAGATCAGGGGCATCGGCACCAGCGGGTCGAGGAGGATCGTCTGCGCCATGGAGGCTCCTTCCGGGGCCGGAGCTGGGGCGGCCTACCGGCTCGGGTTACTGGCCCAGCCGCTCCAGCAGGGCGGGCACATGCACCTGGTCGGATTTGTAGTTGCCGGTCAGCACATGCATGATGAGGTTGACGCCGAAGCGGTGGGCGATCTCGCGCTGGCGTTCGCCGGCGGATCCGCGGCCGATCTGCATCATCGGCTGGCCGCGCTCGTTCACCGCCCAGGCCGCGGCCCAGTCGTTGCCGCCGATCACCACCGGGGTGACGCCGTCGTTGAGGTTGCGGAACGGCATGCCCTCGGCGCGTTCGGCGTCGGCGGGGCTGGCCTCGACCCAGACCTGGCCGTTGTGGCGGCCGGGGAAGTCCTGGATCAGGTAGAAGGTGCGGGTCAGGACGTGGTCGTCGGGCACGGGTTCGAGCGGCGGGATGTCGAGCGGGCGCGCGATCTCCTGCAACCGCCGGCCGGCGGGGGAGGAGAAGCCGAAGCCCGCCATGTCGGCGTCGCGGGTGTCGAACAGGATCATGCCGCCCGAGCGCAGGAAGCGGTTGAGGCGGGCGTAGGCCGCGTCCGAGGGGGTGGGCGCGCCTTCGGTGATGGGCCAGTAGAGGAACGGGAAGAAGGAGAGCTCGTCGGTCTCGAGGTTGATGCCGATGGGGTCGGCGGGCTCCACCGTGGTGCGCTGGAAGAGCGTGCGGGAGATGCCACGCAGCCCGGCCTCGGCCATCTGGTCCACCCGCGGGTCGCCGGTGAGCACATGCGCGAGCACCACCTCGGAGGTCGCCTGCAGCGCCAGCCGGTCGTCGGGGGGCGTGTCGGCCACGGCCGGGGGGGGCAGCACGAGGCCCAGCGTCAGCGCAAGCCCCAGACCCGCCGCGCCGCGCGCCATAGCCAGGCGTCCCGACACGAACAGCGCGGCCAGGATGTCGGCGAGCAGGGCCACGAAGGCGAGGCCGAGGAAGGCGCCCTTGAGGGGCGTTTCGCGGGCGGTCTCCAGCCCCTCCACCGGGATGCGGGCGGGCCAGACGGCGGGCGCAAGCTCGGTCTCTGGGCCGGCCACGTTCACCGCCAGCCGGCGGTCGTCGGCGCCGTAGATGCCCGGGGGGACCGCACCGGCCGGGCCGTTGCCGGACAGCGCCGCGGCGAGCGCCGTGCCCTCCACCCCCGGCAGCGTGCCCGCGGCCGAGAGGCTGCCGAAGCCGTCCATCACCTGCAGCGGCGTCCAGGTGGAACCCTCCAGCTCCTCGGCATCGGGGCGCGCGGGGCGGGTGGAGACGGCGAGCCGTTCGAGCATCTGCACGAACAGGCCCGACAGCGGCAGGCTGGACCATTCGGCGTTGGCGGTGACGTGGAACAGCACCACCTGGCCCTGCCCGATGGGCCGGCGGGTCACCAGCGGCGTGCCGTCCGCGAGCCGCGCGATGCTGCGGTCCGACAGGTCGGGGTCGGGCTGGGCAAGGACCTGGCTGCCCACGGTCACATCCTCGGGCACGGGCAGACCGTAGAAGGGCGAGGTTTCGTCGAAGGCCTCCAGCCGGCGCGGCTCGCCCCAGCTCATGGCGCCGCCGACGGTGCGGCCGCCGGCGCGCAGGCGCACGGGCATCAGCGGGTCGAGCTCACCGCGGCTGATGTCGCTGGCGGCCAGGCGGGGTCCGGCGAAGCGGACCAGGAGCCCGCCGTCTTCCATCCATTCGGTCAGCATGTCGGCCTCGATTTCGGTGACCCGGGCGATGTCGGCCAGGATGATGACGTCGGGGGCCGCCAGCAGCACCTCGTCGATGCCCCCGTCGATGATGTCCGCCACCGGCTCCAGCGCCTGACGCAGGAAGAAGAGCGGCGAGAGCAGTTCCAGCCCCTCACGCCCGTCGCGGGGGGCGAGAAGGGCCACCTTGCGGCGTTGCAGCGCGTCGTCGGTCAGGCTGACGGTGCCGGCGCCGCGGGCCTCGGCGATCTGGAAGCGGGTGATGCGGTTGCGCAGTTCGGGCTGGACCGAGAGCGACAGGCTGGCCTCGGCGCGGCCGGGGTCGAAGGCGGCGGTGCCGCGGGCAAGCTCGCGCTCGACGCCCGAGGGGTCGGGGCCGTGGGCGGTGATCTGGACCTCCTGCGCGGCCTCGGCGGGGCTGCGCAGCGCGGTGAGGTGGATGAGGCCCGCGTCAAAGCGCGCGGGGCGCAGGGCGAGCACGGGGCGCGGGCTCTCGACCACCCGCACGGTGCCGCGGGCCTCCAGCAGCTCCAGCACCGGCGCGCGCGCCTCGCGGG